>NZ_JAKKCS010000025.1:0-42847 GCF_021728075.1 Vibrio sp. D54
CCCGAAGGTTCAGATAACTCGTTTCCGCTCGACTTGCATGTGTTAGGCCTGCCGCCAGCGTTCAATCTGAGCCATGATCAAACTCTTCAATTTAAGATTTTGTTCGGCTCAATGAATACTGAACATTTCTTTCGCTAATAAATAGCAGAAGTAATGTTTGAATTGACTGTGCTGAATCTTTCGATTCAATGGTCACTTCGTTTCATTGAAACCTAATTTGATACCGAAGTATCGAATTGGATTATCATCAACGAGTGCCCACACAGATTGATAGGTCTATATTGTTAAAGAGCAACTCTTCTTTGTGATTAACATCACTTCGGAAGAGGCGGCCATTCTAGCGAGATAATTTATTGTGTCAAACACTTTTTCAAATTATTTCGTTTTTCTTTTCAGCCTTGCCGACTTTGCTTAAACCCTTGTGAGCCCTTGCCCTGTCGACGAGGAGGCATTATAGAGATCGCGCTCACATTGGCAAGTGTTATTTTTCAAAAATTGCAAAAATAATAGTTAAACGATGAGTTTTCGATCAAACCTTTATTTATTCAACTTTACCCCAAACTATCACACAACTTATCCACAGAGTTGTTCTTTGAGACGTGTTTTTCAAGTACCATAAATAAAGAAAGCTGCTTTATTGCAGCTATCTTTATTAAACTTAACCTAAACTCTATTTAAAGAGCATTATGGCTATATGCCAGACCCATCTTGTTCAGAGCCATCATCTTCGTGTAGGCCACATTCTCGCTTTAAGCCAAAGAATCGAGTTTCTTCCTCTGACATTCCCGGCTCCCATTTACGAGTAGTATGTGTATCACCAACTGAAAGGTAACCTTCATCCCACAATGGGTGGTATTTAAGGCCGTGTTGTTCTAAGTAGTAATGAACGTCTTTATTAGTCCAATCAATTACTGGTAGAAATTTAAACACACCGTTCTGAATTGATAGAATCGGTAAACCTGCACGAGATTTACTTTGCTCTCGACGCAGTCCAGAGAACCACGTTCCAACATTAAGCTCTTTTAACGCTCGACGCATCGGCTCAACTTTATTGAGCTTGTTGTATTTTTCAATTCCCTCTACGCCCTGCTCCCATAATTTTCCATATCGAGCTTCTTGCCAATTCGCACTTTCTTTGGCTCGATAAACTTTTAAATTTAGGTTGAGAGCATCTGTCAGCTCATCGATAAATCGGTACGTCTCAGCAAACAGGTAACCAGTATCGGTTAGAATGACGGGGATGTCCGTTTTGGCGCGAGTAACTAAATGAAGCATAACCGCGGCTTGAATACCAAAACTAGAAGAAACCGCGAACTCGCCTTCTAGATTATCTAAAGCCCACGCTACTCTCTCTTGTGCTGAAAGCTTTTCGAGCTCGACATTAATTTGAGCAAGACGGAGGATTTGCTCCGTCTTTGTTAATGTCAGTAACTCTGTAAGCTCCAACTTGGATGCTACAGAATCAAGCATGAAAGTCCCTCTTTGATACGAGCACTTCTTGGATAATGCCAGCACGAATAGTGAAATCGCCAAAGGCTTCGCCTTCTTCACGCTCTTTCGACCATCGAGCCACCAGCAGATCAATCTCTTCTAAGATTTGCTTATCCGTGATGTTCTCTTTATACATTTTTGGTACTCGAGTACCGGCACGGTTACCACCTAGGTGTAAATTGTAACGACCTGGCGCTTTACCAACTAGACCAATTTCAGCCAACATTGCACGACCACAACCATTTGGACACCCAGTTACACGCAAAATGATGTTGTCATTTTCTGGTAGGTTGTGCTTCTCCAGAATCCCCTCCACATCAGTAACAAACTGAGGAAGGAAACGTTCAGCTTCTGCCATCGCTAGCGGGCAAGTTGGAAAAGCAACACAAGCCATTGAGTTCTTACGCTGTTCACTTACGCCGTCGTCCATTAAGCCATGTTCACGAGCGATCTTTTCAATTTTCGCTTTTTCGTTTTTAGGTACACCCGCAACAATTAGGTTTTGGTTTGCTGTCATGCGGAAATCGCCTTTGTGGATTTTGGCAATTTCAGCAACACCCGTCTTAAGTGGTTTACCTGGAAAGTCTAATAAGCGACCGTTTTCGATGAAAAGCGCTAAATGATATTTACCATCAATTCCTTCTACCCAGCCAATACGGTCACCACGTTCTGTGAATTCATATGGACGGCTTTGCTCAAACTTAACACCAGCGCGTTTCTCGACTTCCGCTTTAAAGACATCGCTACCTACACGATCCAATGTGTATTTGGTTTTTGCGTTCTTACGGTTTGAACGGTTACCCCAGTCGCGCTGAGTTGTGACAACCGCAGCCGCCACATCAAGTGTTTTTTCTAGTGGGATGAAACCGAAATCGTCCGCACGGCGTGGGTAGGTTGACGTATCGCCATGCGTCATCGCTAAGCCGCCGCCGACCAGGACGTTAAAACCAACCAGCTTGCCGTTATCTGCAATCGCTACGAAGTTGAGATCGTTAGCGTGTACATCTACGTCATTTTGCGGTGGGATAACCACTGTGGTTTTAAACTTACGTGGTAAGTAGTTCTTGCCTAGAATCGGTTCGTCTTCTTCCGTGCTTTCTACTTTTTCACCGTCTAGCCAAATCTCTGCATAAGCGCGTGTTTTCGGAAGCAGGTGTTCACTGATTCTCTTCGCCCATTCGTAAGCTTCTTGGTGTAACTCTGACTCCACTGGGTTAGTGGTACACAACACGTTACGGTTTACATCACCCGCGGTTGCAATCGAATCAATACCAATACTGTTGAGCGTTTGATGCATCAACTTAATATTCGGTTTTAATACCCCATGAAACTGGAACGTTTGGCGAGTCGTCAGACGAATACTTCCATATAAAGAGTGCTCCGTTGCGAACTTGTCGATCGCTAACCATTGCGTTGGCGTGATGATGCCTCCAGGCATACGAGCACGAAGCATCACATTATGTAATGGTTCCAGTTTTTGCTTTGTGCGTTCATTACGGATATCACGATCGTCTTGTTGATACATACCGTGGAAACGAATTAACTGGAAGTTGTCGGCAGTAAAGCCACCAGTAATACGGTCCTGTAAATCTTGCTCAATGGTGCCACGTAATAAGTTGCTTTCTCGCTTCAGGCGCTCGTTATCAGATAGCGACCCTAACTCTTCACCTAATACAACCTGCTTATTATTGTCCGTAGAAAAAGTCATTAGTACACATCCCTCTGATAACGTTTCGCTTTACGTAGGTCATTAATAAATTGTTCTGCATCGTCACGCGGCATCTTGCCTTCTTGTTCAGCAACGATAACCAATGCGTCGTGCACATCTTTTGCCATACGCGTTGCATCACCGCAGACATAGATATAAGCGCCTTCTTGGATCCACTGCCACACTTGAGCTGCGTTTTCTAAGATGCGATGTTGTACGTAAACCTTTTCTACTTGGTCACGACTAAAGGCAACATCCAATCGGCTTAGTACTCCTGACTTGAGATACTTTTGCCATTCCACTTGGTACAAGAAGTCTTGAGTGAACGTGCGATCACCAAAGAACAACCAGTTTTTGCCTTCAGCATCGCGGTTTTCACGCTCCTGAATAAAACTACGGAATGGTGCGATCCCTGTGCCAGGACCAACCATGATAATTGGAGTGCTATCATCTTCCGGCAGTTTGAAGTTGTTGTTATGCTCGACAAATACTTTAACTTCATCTCCCTCTTCGAGACGCTGTGCTAAGAAACTAGACGCTCCACCATATCGTTTTTCGTCGTTTTGTTCGTACTCAACCAAAGCAACCGTTAGGTGTACTTCTTCATCGACCTCTTCTTGGCTTGATGCAATAGAGTAAAGGCGTGGAGTAAGACGACGAAGCAAACCAATCAACTCATCTGCGGTTAACTTGGTTTTCTTTTCTGCCAGTACATCAACGATTTGAGTATTTGCAGAGTACTCGCGAAGCTTATCTTTATCTTCCACTAACTTTTGTAGCTTCTTGCTACCGGATAACTCGGCAAACTTTGTGATGAGCTGCGGGTTAGATGTTGTGATTTCATATTTACTCACGAGAGCACTGTGGATTGACAAGCTTTCACCATCAACGTCAACAGTCTCAACCCCAGACAAACCGACCTTACCAAGAATGGCATTTGCAAGTTCCGAGCTATTTTCAAACCACACACCTAGTGCATCACCTGGCTGATACGTTAAGCCCGAGCCTTCTAAGTCGATTTCTATATGACGAACGTCTTTTCCAGAGTCACGGCCCGTGATTTTTTGACTGGTCAATAACGTCGCAGTGTACGGATTTTGTTTATTGTAAGGAGAGTGCGCAGTCGCAGCTTGACCCACAGGAAGTTGAACCACATCCGCTTCAGAGCCAGAAGACAGTGTATCTTTTACCTTGTCTAACGCATTCTTACGCCATTCAGTTGCAGGGGCTTCATAATCCACATCGCAATCAAGACGCTCGATAAATGGAGTCGCGCCTAGCTTTGATAGGTAAGTGTCGAAGTCTTTACCGGTCTGACAGAAGAACTCGTAGCTAGAATCTCCCAATGCAATAACACCATATTGCAGGTTTGGCAGCTTTGGAGCCTTCTTCGATTGCAAAAACTCATGTAGCTCAATGGCATTGTCTGGCGCTTCGCCTTCGCCGTTAGTCGATGCCACAATAATGACATGCGTTTCTTTGGCTAAGTTTTTACCTTTGTAATCGCTTGCATCAAAAAGTTCGACTGCAATTCCTTCTGCTTTTGCTTCCTGTTCCAGAGCTTCAGCAACACCTTTAGCATTGCCCGTTTGGGAAGCAAAAATAATACTCAGCTTACCTGCTGGCTTCGCTGATACGGCTGCCGTTGCTTGTGCAATTGGAGTTACCGCTGTGTTTGGTTGATTTTGAGCTAATCCCCAAAAATACCCACTGACCCAAGCAAGTTGCTGTGAAGACAACTCAGAGACAGTTTGTTGGAGTGAGCTAATTTGTTGGTCATTCAGAGGGCTTGCGATTGGAGGATTTCCTCCTTGCCCATTATTATCTTCAGACACATTCTTGTGAGAATACTCATTCTTTTGAAAAGACATTATCACGACATCCCTATTCATTGCGTGACGATAGAGTACCCACTCTCCTTAATAACAAGAAAGAATAGAAGTGAATGTTTTATAACTTTTTGGAAGTAAGAACGGCTTACTTTTTGCTCATCGGTCTTCAATGCGGACTTGTTGAAAGCCTACTGCCATTGCCGATTTTGACGCAGTATCCAAATCTTCATAAAGACATTCTTCGCCGTGACTGTCCGTTAGAAAAACAAAACCACCGCGCGCATGTCTGAACTCTACAACCCAACCACCCTCTTGGATTGCAGGCTCAATAATCGCTTCGATAAGCTGATTTTCACGGAATAGATGTCTTAGTTCATTTATTGTCATCGCTATCCCTGCTTTAACTTTCACATTGCTCCTAGGTAAGCATGGTCTAAGTCAGCCAAATAGGGAGAAATTTCGATTAGATATAATGAAGTGATATAAAAAAACGCCGCTTATAAAGCGACGTTTTAAGTAAATCGAATATCTAACATGGCTGAGTTTAGAACGCGTATTCCGCACTCACAAAGAAGCCGTTAGCAAAAATAAACTCTTTCCCTAGATCCGACATGAATTTATCGGACTCTAAATCAATCACACGGTAACCTCCTCGAAAAGCCAGTCGAGCTTTTTCGAGCGGTACATTGTATTGAACACCTGCCATGAAATCGGTGCTTTTAATACCTTTGTTGTCACCAAAGTTTATCTCACCAATCACATCAAAGTTTATATCCGGAACTTGAATTTCTGCGTAGCCATACCAAGCCCAAATCAGCTCATCAAATTCTTCTACACGCCTGCTTGAGCCAGCATCAATATATTTAGTGTCACTTAAATTACTGAACGTAAGACCCGCATCAAAGTGCAATAAATCATGCTCTAGAACGTGGTAATACAAGGTTAAATCGAGCTTATCGAACCCCATGTAATTCGCATCAACACTTGAGTAACGAAGGCGCGCATTAGGGACGTATTTAACATCATGTTCAATCGCCGCAAAAAAAGTGCCTGCGGTACTGCTATCTCGTCTCGCTTCATTAACTTTAGTGTCGGCAGCCCATACCTCTGCGCCGACTTTTGTCGATACAGAGTACTCTGCAAAAACAGGAAAAGATACTGCCAACGATAATGCCGTTAAAGCGATGTTCGCTTTATTTGTCATGTAGTATTTACTCCGAGATAGCTGATATTCACGTAGAGGACGTGAGAGGAAATATACCATATTCTCACGCCTCTCCATCAACTAAATGATGTTACTCATTATTTATAGCGGGGCTGAGCAACGTAATTCTTGAAGAACCAAATACCCAATGCAATCACGATTAACCATGGTAATAGTTTGAGTACCGCTCCAACCATTCCCAGTAAAAACATCACAACTAACGCAATACCAGTTGCTGCGAATACGGTCATCATTGTGATACCCGTAACCAACAAGGTCGCCGCAAAGACTAAAATAAAGATTAGCTCCAACATAATCACTTCTCCATTTGTTTTCAATAAACAGAGCAGTTTCCATACCAACTTACAGAAACGAAGTTAAGATTATGATTTTTAATAAAAAAACAAAGCCAGAGGCATTTCTGCACTCTGGCTTTACCATTCTTTAGTTGGTAATTTTAGCCATTCACTGGCGAATTTTACACATTCAATTCTTTTGGAATCTTAGCTAGCGCGTCTTGCAATACTTCTAGACCAGAACCTGGTTTGTGCGCATTTTCACTGATATGACGACGCCATTGACGAGCACCGGGCATGCTTTGGAACAAACCTAACATGTGGCGGGTAATATGACCAAGGTACGCACCTTTCGCTAATTGCGCTTCAATGTATGGGTACATCTCTTCAACAATTTCGCTGCGTTTCTTCACTGGAGCATTAGAGCCAAACAACTCTTGGTCTACCGATGCCAGTAAATATGGGCTTTGGTATGCTTCACGACCAATCATCACACCGTCAAGATGCTGAAGATGTGCTTTTGCTTCTTCTAATGATTTCACGCCACCGTTAATCGCAATCGTTAGGTGTGAGAAGTCTTGCTTCAATTGGTAAGCGCGTGGGTAATCCAATGGTGGGATCTCACGGTTTTCTTTTGGGCTTAGACCACTTAACCATGCTTTACGTGCGTGGATAGTGAACTGCTCACAGCCACCCTTTTCTGAAACAATAGAAACGAAATCCGTTAAGAACTCGTAAGAATCTTGATCATCAATACCAATGCGAGTCTTGACTGTTACAGGGATATCGACCACGTCTTTCATTGCTGCGACACAATCCGCAACTAACTGCGGTTCAGCCATTAGGCAAGCACCAAAGCGACCGTTTTGTACGCGGTCAGATGGACACCCCACATTTAGGTTAATCTCATCGTAGCCACGCTCTTGCGCTAGCTTGGCACACGTAGCCAAATCTGCTGGGTTTGAACCACCAAGTTGAAGGGCTAACGGATGCTCTTCTTCGTTATAAGCCAGGAAATCTCCTTTTCCATGAATGATCGCACCTGTCGTCACCATTTCAGTGTACAGCAGGGTTTCTTTGGTCATTAAGCGATGGAAGTAGCGACAATGACGATCAGTCCAATCTAACATTGGTGCTACGGAGAGCCTGCAAGAATGAGTCATGATATAAACACCCGTTTTTATGTTGCCAAGGTCGAGCGCAGCAGTACGCTCAAAAAATAAGTCGGGTATTGTATACCCAAGCACCTCTGGGTGCTAGTTTCAGCGAGAATGATTTGGTTGGCTGACTAGCCAAGTGCTTAGGAATACGCAGAAGTAATACGAATCTGTCATTCGTTGATTCATTCTGTGATGATTATTCCGCCTTCACACCACCACCGACTTGCTTTAATTCATGATTTTCGTTCTGATAGTGGGTAAAATGAAGCATTTCTAAACGAACTTCGTATAGAAATGATTTATCATAGAGCACGTCCGATAGTTATGGTGAAAGGTTTGACCCCAACAATCATTGAACAAATTGAAAGTATCTGCGCAGAGCGTGGAGTACGACTGACTCCGCAACGCCGACGCGTATTTGAACTCATTTGTTCTAATCGCCGCGCCTCAAGTGCGTATGAGCTATTGGAGCAACTAAAAGAGAGTGAGCCTCAGGCTAAGCCGCCCACTGTTTATCGAGCATTAGATTTTCTCCTAGAGCAAGGCTTCATCCACCGAGTGGAATCGACAAATAGCTTTATTACTTGTTGTTCTTTCAATACTCAGCAGCACTTTTTCCAATTACTAATTTGCGATAAATGTGGTGATGTCGTTGAACTCGAAGATGAGACGCTGATATCCTTGTTAGCCGAAAACGCCGAGAAGCATGGATTCAAACTGACCAACCAAGTTATTGAAACTCATGGTGAATGCCAGGCCTGTTCCTCCGAGACGAAAGAAAAAGTATAGAAGAACGTTATGCGCGCTGAATTTGTAAACCCGTTTTTAGCTTCTTTAATGAACGTGCTAAAAACTATGGCTTCTCTTGAGCTGAAGCCACAAAAACCGCGAATCAAAAAAGATGAGATCGCACGAGGTGACGTTTCTGGTCTGATTGGTATGGTAGGCCCACAAACTCGTGGTTCAATGTCGATCACCTTTGATGAAGCACTCGCCCTAGAAATCATGCAGAACATGCTTGGTGAACGTCCAAATGGGCTCAATGAAGAAGTGACCGATATGGTGGGTGAGATCACCAACATGGTTACTGGTGGTGCGAAACGCATTCTGGCAGAAAGTGGTTTTGACTTTGATATGGCAACACCGGTTGTGGTTTCGGGCCGAGGTCATACGATTCGCCACAAGTGTGAAGGCTCAATTATTATCATGCCTTTCTCTTCCCAATGGGGAAATGCCTTTATCGAAATTTGCTTCGAATAAAAGAGAAAAATAGGTTGGCACTGGCCAACCTATTTTGTTTTTGCCTCAGGCAATAAAAAGGTCAGCATTTGCTGACCTTTTCTTTATCTATTCAAACATTAAGCTTTGAACGCTTTAAATGCGTTGATTAGACCGTTTGTTGAGCTGTCATGCGAGCTGATTTGAGACTCATCTGCAAGCTCAGGTAGGATTTGGTTAGCCAGTTGTTTACCTAGCTCCACGCCCCACTGGTCAAAGCTGAAGATATTCCAGATAACTCCTTGTACGAAAATTTTGTGTTCGTACATTGCGATCAGGTTACCTAGCGTACGAGGCGTGATTTGCTTCACTAGAATAGAGTTTGTTGGACGGTTACCTTCAAACACTTTGAATGGCGCAATCGCTGCCACTTCTTCAGCATTCTTACCTACTTTCACCAACTCTTCTTTCACGGTTTCTTCATTTTTACCAAACGCTAGAGCTTCAGTTTGCGCGAAGAAGTTAGACATCAGTTTTTGGTGATGATCGCTAGCTGGGTTGTGGCTAATTGCAGGTGCAATGAAGTCACATGGGATAAGCTTAGTACCTTGGTGAATTAGCTGGTAGAACGCGTGCTGACCGTTGGTACCTGGTTCACCCCAAATGATTGGGCCAGTTTGGTAAGTTACAGCATTGCCGTCACGGTCAACGTATTTACCGTTTGACTCCATGTTACCTTGCTGGAAGTACGCTGCGAAACGGTGCATATACTGATCGTAAGGTAGGATAGCTTCTGACTCCGCACCGTGGAAGTTGTTGTACCAAATACCAATCAAAGCAAGAATCACTGGAATATTGCTTTCCAGATCTGTTGATACGAAGTGCTTGTCCATCTCGTGAGCACCATCAAGCAACTCAACAAAGTTGTCGAAACCTACTGCTAGTGCAATTGATAGACCGATCGCAGACCATAGTGAGTAACGGCCACCAACCCAGTCCCAGAATTCAAACATGTTCGCTGTATCGATACCAAATTCAGACACGGCAGTCGCGTTTGTTGAAAGCGCAGCAAAGTGTTTAGCCACATGAGCCTGATCACCCGCAGATTCTAGGAACCAATCACGAGCAGTGTGCGCGTTAGTCATGGTTTCTTGCGTTGTAAACGTCTTAGACGCGATCAAGAATAACGTCGTTTCTGGGTTAACTTTCTTCAACGTTTCAACGATGTGTGTACCATCAACGTTAGATACGAAGTGAAAGTTTAGATGATTTTTGTATGGCGCTAGAGCTTCCGTCACCATGTAAGGGCCAAGGTCAGAACCGCCGATACCGATGTTCACAATATCAGTAATTGCTTTGCCTGTGTAACCTTTCCATTCACCGCCGATAACGCGCTCAGTGAATGATTTCATTTTTTCTAGAACCGCGTTCACTGCTGGCATTACGTCTTCGCCGTCTACCATAACTGGAGTATTAGCGCGGTTACGTAGTGCAGTGTGAAGAACAGCGCGACCTTCTGTTTGGTTGATCGCTTCACCACTGAACATCGCTTCAATTGCAGATTTCAGCTCGGTCTCTTTCGCAAGAGCAAACAGATGCTTCAGAGTTTCCTCATTGATGAGGTTCTTTGAGTAATCGACTAGGATGTCTGAGCCGAAACGTGCAGAGTATTTGTCGAAACGCGCTGCGTCTTGAGCAAACAGCTCTTTAAGATCCATATCTTGTGCAGATTCGAAATGCGCCGTTAGCGCTTTCCAAGCTTGTGTTTGCGTTGGATTGATATTTTTCAACATGGTCTTTATCCCGATGTTACAGTAGGTTCCATTCCTTACAGTCTAGCGAAAACTGTGGAATCCCCGATTTAGCAAATAGAATATAAATTAGATGTTTGGGCAAATTGCCACAAAACAAGTCTTTGTAATTTTTTTTCAGGCGCCAATTATGACCGAGAGCTTTTACACTCACATTGAGTTAGGTCACGTTCCCTGCCCTGAAATTGAACAATTCATTTACGATGACAAGAATCATATCATTTACTAATGACAGGCTCTAATTGGAATAGGATAGACGCCAATTTATAAATTTCCAAAGGAACACGTATGTGGGCACAAAAAACACTGCAATTAAAAGCGAGAAGCCGCGGTTTTCACCTGATAACTGATGAAATTGAACAACAATTACCACAAATAAACGAACTTTCAGTAGGTTTATTACACTTATTTATTCAGCACACCTCCGCCAGTTTGACCTTAAATGAGAATGCTGATCCAACCGTGCGTATGGACATGGAAGCGCACTTCAATAAGTTTGTGCCAGAGCGTGCTCCTTATTATCAGCACACCTATGAAGGTGACGACGACATGCCGGCACATATTAAAGCATCACTGCTTGGCAGTAGTGTGACGGTACCAATCCAAAATGGTCGATTAGCTTTAGGAACATGGCAAGGTATTTACTTGGGTGAGCATCGAGACTTTGGTGGCGGCCGCCGCGTTATTGCTACGATTAACGGTGAGTAGATAAAACAAAGGCTAACCTTGGGTTAGCCTTTCGTTGTTTATTTGGAGTATTCCATCTCGACGCGAGGCGTTAGCTTAGTCACGAGTTCATACGCAATCGTACCAATGTGACCCGCCACTTTTTCTACTGGGAGCTCTTTCCCCCAAAGAATCGCTTCGTCGCTGACTTTATCCGTTGCGTCTGTTCCCAAATCGACCGTCAGCATATCCATGGAAACTCGACCTGCAATAGGTACTTTACGGCCATTAACCCACACCGGCGTACCGTTTGGAGCACTTCTTGGGTAACCGTCGCCATACCCTACAGCGATGACCCCAACTTTTGTATCTCGCTCACTGGTCCAAATACCACCATAGCCAACACTTTCGCCCTTCTTCACTTCACGTACCGCAATAAGGTGGGATTTAAGTGTCATGACAGGCTGATACCCAAGATCTTGCGCCGTTTTGTCATCGAATGGCGACACACCATACATGATAATACCCGGACGAACCCAATCTAAATGGCTTTGAGGCCATGCCAATAACCCCGCAGATGCCGCCAGTGAACGTTCCCCTTGGCAACCAGAAGTCAACGATTTAAACAGCTCAATCTGTTGTGGGGTAATATCGCTATCCAGCTCATCTGCACAGCCAAAGTGGCTCATGTAACGCAACGGTTTCGCTACATTTGGACACTCCTTCAGCCGCGTTACAAAGTCGTCATATTGTTCAGGACGAACCCCAAGGCGGTGCATGCCACTGTCAATCTTCAGCCACACGACAACCGGAGTTTCAAGGTCTGCTTGCTCCAAGGCGATAAGCTGCTCTTCACAGTGCACCACGGTTTGGATGTTGTTCGTCACAAGAACAGGTAAATCACCAGGAGAGTAAAAACCTTCTAGCAATAGAATCGGCTTTACTACTCCACAAGCGCGCAGTTGCAATGCTTCTTCAATGCGAGCCACGCCAAACGCATCCGCATGGTTAGCATGTTTTGCGACATGACGTAATCCGTGACCATAACCATTGGCCTTGACGACAGCCATCACTTTACTTTGTGGCGCTTGAGCTTTTACGCGCTGTAAGTTGTGCTGCAACGCAGACAAATCAATGCACGCCTTGGCCGCTTTCATATAGCTCATGGAATTACTCATCATCAATATCGAATGCAGGACCCGCGTAGTTGTCGAAACGCGAATGTTGACCTTGGAAAGTGAGGCGAACAGAGCCGATAGGACCGTTACGCTGTTTACCAATAATGATTTCGGCCGTACCTTTGTACGGACTATCTGGGTGATAAACCTCATCACGGTAGATGAACATGATCAAGTCGGCATCCTGCTCGATGGAACCGGATTCACGCAAGTCCGAGTTTACTGGTCGTTTATCCGCACGTTGCTCTAGGGAACGGTTTAGCTGCGACAGTGCCACAACAGGTACATTTAGCTCTTTTGCCAGCGCCTTAAGAGAGCGAGAGATCTCAGCAATCTCAAGAGTACGGTTATCGGTTAACGAAGGCACGCGCATCAACTGAAGGTAGTCGACCATGATCATAGATAGACCGCCATGTTCACGAGCGATACGGCGAGCGCGCGAACGCACTTCGGTCGGAGTTAGACCAGAGCTATCATCAATGTACATATTTTTCTTCTGCATCAGGATACCCATAGTAGAAGAAATACGCGCCCAATCTTCGTCATCTAGCTGACCCGTACGGATCTTGGTTTGGTCAACACGAGACAAAGAGGCCAACATACGCATCATCAACTGTTCAGCTGGCATCTCTAACGAGAAAATAAGTACGGGCTTTTCTTGTTGCATGGCCGCATTTTCACACAAGTTCATCGCAAAGGTCGTTTTACCCATCGATGGACGCGCTGCGACAATCACCAAATCAGAGCCTTGCAAACCTGCGGTTTTCTTATTGAGATCGGTGAAACCGGTATCGACCCCGGTAACACCATCTTGTGGCGTTTTATACAACAACTCGATACGTTCTAACGTCTTTTCGAGGATGTTGTCGACGTTTTGTGGTCCTTCGTTTTCACTAGTTCGAGACTCGGCGATAGCAAAAACTTTACTCTCAGCCATGTCTATTAAATCTTCAGAACTGCGACCTTGAGGGTCATAGCCCGCATCCGCAATTTCATTCGCGACACCAATAAGGCCACGAACAATCGCGCGCTCAGCGACAATATCAGCATACGCATTGATGTTAGCTGCACTTGGCGTATTCTTCGCCAAGTCAGCGAGGTAAGCAAAACCGCCTACATCTTCTAACAACTCGTGACGCTCTAGATATTCCGATAAAGTAATAAGATCGAGAGGTTTACCCGCTTCAAGAATGGTTTTTACACCTTCAAAAATCAGGCGGTGTGGACGACTATAGAAATCACTGCTCACAACACGTTCGGCAACGGTGTCCCAACGTTCATTATCCAGTAAAAGACCACCAATTACTGATTGCTCGGCTTCTAGTGAGTGAGGTGGCACTTTGATTGCGTCGACCTGACTGTCTGAAGGTTTGCGATTTCTGTTTTCCGCCATGACTTTGCTCGATAACTACTATTGACCCACGATTATAACCTTAACCTAACTGAGATGCTTCCCCGAAGCGACAATTACTTGTTAAGAAATCATCATGTGAACCACCCGGGTAATAGCCTGGTTCTTCCGCCTAGCTCTAATAAAAATTAACCTACCATTGACCCAACCAAATATCTGTATCAGTATCATGCCCCTCCTTTTTGATTACGTTCGAGGTTGATGTGTCCCGATACTGGTTACTTAGCTTTAGCCTACTGTGCGCTAGTGCATCGTATGCTGACGAATCAGTACAGCCAGAGCAAAATATTGATGTACCCGACCCACTAAAAACCGAGGTGGAGTTCGGCTATCAGGCTCACACAGGTAACACGGACTCTCGTTCCCTGAATGCTCGTTTGAGTGCTGAATATACGTCAGGTCGACACCGTTCTAACGGTGAATGGAAGTACTACAACTTGTACAAAGACGGTGAAGAAGATAAACGCTCATCCACCTATTCCCTACAGAGTGACTACAAGTTAGGCCCTAAGACGTATTTGTATGGCAGCTTTAAAGGAGTGGATTCTCGCTACAGTGCTTATTTTAAAGACTATACGTTGTCAGGTGGTTTGGGTTACCAGTTCTCCTACACTGAGAACTTCATTTTAGAGGTAGAAGTAGGCCCTGGTTTTCGCTATCAAGAGCCAAACTTAGACGAAATAGATGATGACGATATTGTCTTTCCCGATATCGTTAGAGAAGGCATTTTTCGAGGAAATATCAACACAACTTGGCATGCATTGGATAATTTAAGTTTCGCAGCTGATATTACGTTGGTAACAGGTAGAAGTAACACACGTACTGATAGTGAACTCAGTGTAACCAATGATATTACTGAAGATATTGCACTGAAACTGGCGCACTCTCGTCAGTATCACGATAAAGTGCCTGAAGGCTTAAGCAAAGCAGACAGCGTATTTTCCGTTAATTTACTTTTCGCTTTTTAACCCTTTTTCTCTCAGTTTTAGAAATAAAAAAAGCACCTCCAAGGAGGTGCTTTTTAGTATTTCGTCTTGATACTGAATTACTCAGCAGCAACAACTTGTAGGTTCACAGTTGCGAAAACTTCAGAGTGAAGTTGAACGCTGATCTCGAACTCACCAGTTGTACGTAGAGCACCTTCAGGAAGGCGAACTTCGCTCTTAGCAACTTCAACGCCTGCAGCTGTGATAGCGTCAGCGATGTCACGAGTACCGATAGAACCGAATAGTTTGCCTTCGTCACCAGCTTTAGAAGCGATAACTACAGCTTCTAGAGCGTTAACTTTCTCTGCGCGAGCTTCTGCAGCAGCTAGTTGCTCAGCAACTTTAGCTTCTAGTTCAGCACGACGAGCTTCAAACATTTCAACGTTAGCTTTAGTTGCCATAACTGCTTTACCTTGTGGGATAAGGAAGTTACGAGCGTAGCCAGATTTAACGTTTGCAGTATCGCCAAGACCACCTAGGTTACCAATTTTATCAAGTAGAATAACTTGCATTGCTTAATCCTCTTTCTTAATAAAATGAACCGATTACTGATGCTTGTCAGTGTACGGTAGTAGAGCTAGGTAGCGTGAACGCTTGATAGCACGTGCTAGTTGACGCTGGTACTTAGCGCTTGTACCAGTGATACGGCTAGGTACGATTTTACCAGCTTCAGTGATGTAGTTTTTAAGAGTTGCTACGTCTTTGTAATCAATCTCTTGTACGCCTTCTGCAGTGAAACGGCAGAATTTACGACGACGGAAGAAACGAGCCATGGGCTATCTCCTGATCTTAAATTTGAGTAATGTTGTCGGCGTGTAACACTAATTTTCCCACGCCATTTCGGCCGGTTTGATAAGTGACAAAACCACTTACCTTAATGTTACTGCCTTGAACTAAATTCTGAGTTAGTGCTTGTGACCCAAGCCCGCTGACGACTACCGGCATACGACAATAAACTTGTCGAGGTAAGTCAGCTTCGATAATAGTAGAGCGATGCTCCAGCCAAAACCGACAGTGTTCAATGCCACCAGGGCTTTTACTACGAATGGGCGGTTTGGCAATGGTGCCGCTCAGCTCCATTCGATTGGCCATAAGAAAACTTACTCAGCAGCTTCTGACTTAGCTTCAGGCTTAGCTTCAGAACGCTCTTCACGACGTGGAGCACGCTCTTCTTTTTGCTTAAGCATGATAGATTGCTCAGTGATCGCTGCTTTAGTACGCATGATCATGTTACGTAGAACTGCATCGTTGAAACGGAAAGCAGTTTCTAGCTCATCAATTACAGCTTGGTCAGCTTCAACGTTCATAAGAACGTAGTGAGCTTTGTGAAGCTTGTTGATTGGGTAAGCCAGTTGACGACGGCCCCAGTCTTCTAGACGGTGGATTTTACCGCCAGCTTCAGTGATTGAACCAGTGTAACGCTCGATCATGCCAGCAACTTGCTCGCTTTGATCTGGGTGCACCATGAATACGATTTCGTAATGACGCATTGGTTGCTCCTTACGGATTATTCAGCTTCCACAAATGGCTCAGTCGTCCAGAGGAAGCAAGGAACTAAAGATAATTGACTGAGTTTAAGGAGCACGAATAGTACAGAAAGGGCGTAAAATAGGCAAGTGATTATTTGCTCATCGCAGCGGATATTTAATTTCTTCTAATACTAGAAAACACAAAGGCTGCCAACAACATGGCAGCCTTTAAAATCAGTGTGTTATTGCGCTGGCTTATCGGTGCTTATTTAACTTCAGCCAGTTCAGCGCGCATTTGATCGATCACTTGTTTGTAATCTGGCTCACCGAAAATCGCCGAGCCTGCGACAAACATGTCTGCGCCCGCTTCTGCAATTTCACGAATGTTGTCAACCTTCACACCGCCATCGATTTCTAAGCGGATATCACGACCAGACTCGTCAATCATCTTACGAACGGCACGCAGTTTATCTAGTGTATGAGGAATGAATGATTGACCACCAAAACCAGGGTTTACCGACATCAGTAGAATCATGTCGACTTTATCCATAATAAACTCAAGACTTGCAAGTGGCGTTGCTGGGTTTAGTACCACACCAGCCTGACAGCCGTGCTCTTTAATTAACTGCAGTGTACGGTCTACATGATCAGAAGCTTCTACATGGAACGTAATCATCGACGCACCCGCTTTTGCGAAATCAGGAATAATACGGTCAACGGGTTTCACCATTAGGTGAACATCGATTGGCGCTGTGATGCCATAATCGCGTAGTGCTTTACACACAGGCGCACCAAAAGTCAGGTTTGGTACATAGTGGTTATCCATAACGTCGAAATGCACCACATCCGCACCCGCTGCGAGTACTTTTTCTACATCTTCACCGAGACGAGCAAAATCTGCCGATAAAATGGATGGAGCAATAAGAAAATCTTTCATACCTGACCTCAGTAGTAATGAGCAAACAATCTGCGCGCAATTCTACCGAAGCCAGTGGGGAGATCCACTATTTAGATATAATAGTGTGAGAATTAAGAGTTTGATTTATCCATGTCTGGGGCATGAAAAAGCGCAAGTAGCTCATCAACTTTATTACGACCGTTACCATTACGGCTAATGGTACGCTTTACTTTTACCACATTAAGATCCGCACCGTGATACAACCGACGTGTCAAGGTAGTGTCGTGGTTAGAAATCAACACAGGAATGCCACGTTCAGTCGCTGTTCTTTCAGCAATGTCGGCTAATGCAGCTTGGTCGTCCAACGTGAAACCATTACCTGCGTATGAGGTGAAATTTGCCGTATTTGAAAGCGGCGCATAAGGTGGATCGCAATACACGACGCTCCCTTTGCGCGCACGACGAAATGTTTCAGGATAACCTTCACAAACAAACGTAGCTTTTTTGGCTTTTTCTGCAAAAAACTCCAATTCCGCCTCAGGGAAATACGGCTTTTTGTAAGAGCCAAACGGTACATTGAAGCCACCTTTTTTGTTGTAACGGCATAGGCCATTAAAACCAAAGCGGTTCATATACAAAAACGCTAAAGAGCGGTACATCACGTCATCGGTTTTATTAAACTCAGCGCGAATGTGTAGGTAGGCTTCTTTGCGGTTGTTCTCAGCGACAAACCAACGCTTCGCTTCAGAGATATACTCTTCAGGGCGTTCTTTCAGCAGGTTGTACAGATTGATCAAATCTGGATTGATATCTGCAAGTAGATAATGGTCATAATCGGTATTCAGAAACACTGAGCCCGCACCAACAAAAGGTTCAACTAGCTTTCGAGCCGGCGGCAAATGACGTTGGATGTCTTCAACCAGTCCGTATTTTCCTCCTGCCCATTTAAGAAAGGCTCGTTGCTTTTTCATCTACTGCTCTATCTATCGACCAAAAATTAAGGCTGCGGAATGTAACATATTTTTCAGGGAAGCTCAGGTTTATTTCACTCGTTCAATTTCACGGTGAACCTGACGGAGTGATTTTGCCCAAGGACTCACCGACTTAACCGAATCTGGCAAGCTTGCGACGGCATCACGAGCCATTTGAATTGTCGGATAATCTTGATATGTGATGATATACCACTCGGTGTCATTACGAACGGTAGGATAAATTCGCACTTGATTATTCAGTTGATGCTCATTGAGAAAGGATTGTACATCTTCCATTGAGGTCATAGCCGCGAGTTGTAAAGTATAAGCTCTTGGCGATAGCGCTTTTAGTTCTTCACGAGCAAATGAAAATTTCACAACAGGTTGGTTTGCCTCACCCTCTTCTGACTGAGCAGGTGCTTGCGTCATATCTTGATTCGGTTTTACGACTTTAATCAAAGGGGAGCTAGTTTCATCGGCGGTTTCTGTCTTCTCAGTACCTACGACATCATCAATCGCTTTTGTGTCTGCTGAATCAGCTTTACCTTCAAGCAATGCATCGACCACATTCGACTCAATCACCACTCTTTGTTGATTGTCATCACTGCCTACGCTCGCTACTTCTTCTGTCACTGCTGGCGGTAATGAATCAGAATCATCAACCGCACCAGACTTATCAAGACTGCTAGAGCCATCGGTTACAGGTTGCAGTGAAGACTGCGCTGCACTGATTCCTGACTCTTCAAAAGTTGGAATAGCCGTTTGCTCTAAACTGCCAGCAATTTGCTGCGCTTTATCATCAGGACTTGGTTGACTAAGCATCCACCAATAGCCACCAGCAGCAAGCAACAGTAATACTAATACCACCAACGCAATATTCAGGGGTGAACCGACAATCGAGCGGATAATGATCCGTTTTTCCACTTTCATCTCTCCTAACGCCATGATGTCACCCGGTACTGGGTCGACTTTTTTAAATGCATCTCGAACCCGTTTCTCAGACTCATCATCGACGTAGCGCGCAACAAGTGACTCAAAGAAACGACGAGCTTCCACTTCGGACAACATATCAATATCAAGCTCAACAGGCTTTATCTCTTGTCCATAACTGAGACGTGCTAGCAAACCTTCTAAACGTCCAGACTGTGTAAACAGTAAGACATTGATGGTCCAATTTGGCTTATGGTGCGCCTCTAAGACCAGCATCCAAAGCTCAGAGATAAGTGTCTCACTCAATAAATGCGCATCATCTACAACAATTGCAATGTCACACGGCTCATCACCTAAAAGCCTTTCAAGGCTATCAAGTAAAGGCTCTTGCTGATTAAACAATGCTTCTGAAACAAGTTGACTCAAAATAAGGACGCGATGCTGCACATCGTCTTGATTAGAATGACAAAGTAACAAACATTGATTCTTGTTACTGGCACCCACTTCAAGGTATCGCTGCGCTAACCAAGATTTGCCATACCCATCATGACCATTAATCGCAATGAGATTGGAACCAAAGTTAGTCAGTAGACCTAATCTATCAAGCAACTCGATTTGAGAATCTAATTCCAGTACGTGAGCAACACTCATCTAATAACCTTAATACACTACAAGAATGACGCCCAAAGGCGCCATTACAAGGTTAAATATCGCGACCGAAGTCTATTGCCTGTTTGAGTACGTCTTGTGTCGTATCAGCAATTACCTCGGCAGTGCCAATGCCTGTTGGCAAAACCAATCGTAATTGACCAGAGAGGACTTTCTTATCTCGCATCATGTGCTTGATGAAGTCATCGAAATTCATACTGTCTGGAGTATGCACAGGCAGTTTTGCACGACGCAAAATCGCAACAATACGCTCAAATTGCTCTTCCGAGATCAGACCGCGTAGATGCGACGTTTTGGCCGCCATAACAGTGCCGGAAGATACCGCTTCACCATGCAGCCAATTGCCATAGCCAAGTTCCGCTTCAATCGCATGACCAAAGGTGTGACCTAAGTTAAGCAAAGCACGGATGCCCGACTCTTTCTCATCCTGAGCCACCACTTCCGCTTTTATTTCACAGCAACGTGCGATCGCATAAGTTAGTGCTTCTTCATCCAACGCATACAAGCGCTCAAGATTGTCTTCTAACCATACAAAAAAATCTGCATCGTAAATAATGCCGTACTTAATGACTTCGGCGATACCCGCAGCGAACTCACGTTCAGGCAACGTCGACAGGCAGTTGGTATCAATGATCACTGCTTTAGGTTGGTAAAACGCACCTATCATGTTCTTACCCAACGGATGGTTAACCGCGGTTTTTCCACCAACCGAAGAGTCCACTTGGGATAGTAATGTGGTCGGTATTTGAATAAAGTCGACTCCACGCTGGTAACAGGCAGACGCAAAACCCACAAGGTCGCCAATAACACCACCACCTAACGCGATGATCACAACATCACGAGCATAACTCCCTTCCAGTAAGAAGTTCATGACTTGATTAAATACATCCAAGTTTTTGTACTGTTCACCGTCAGGCAATTCTAACAAGGATGCACTACAACCGAGCTGCTCGAGTTGCTTTAAAATTTTGTCTGCATACAAAGGCGCCACTGTGACATTACTGATCACAACAACTTTTTGTTTTGCATTTTTGTTTGAGAGAACTTGAGAGAGGTACGCCGGGTCCTCAAATAACCCGGCGCCAATAGAGATTGGGTAGCTACGCTCAGCTAGGTTGACCGTAATCCGTTCCATCGGTTTGCTCCAATTAAAAAAAAGATAAAGACTTATCTCTCTTCTAGCATTTTTACGATCTGGTTGGCTACCACTTTTGCACTTTGATCGTCAGTGCGAACAGTGTAATCCGCTACTTCTTCATATAAAGGATTACGTTCTTCAGCTAATTGCTCCAATACTTCGCGAGGGTTATCCGTTTGAAGTAAAGGACGCTTCTTGTCGCGGTTTGTACGCGCAAGTTGCTTTTCAATCGTCGTTTCTAAGTAAACAACAACACCACGTGCCGAAAGACGATTGCGGTTTTCTTTGCTCTTAACAGAGCCACCGCCAGTCGCAAGCACGATGCCTTGCTCTTGTGTTAGGTCTTCAAGTACCGCTTCTTCACGCTTGCGGAAGCCTTCTTCACCTTCTACATCAAAAACCCAAGAGATGTCTGCACCAGTGCGTTCTTCGATCACTGTATCGGAGTCAACAAACTCCATATGCAGTTGCTGTGCTAGATGTCTACCAATTGTACTTTTGCCGGCGCCCATTGGGCCAACAAGGAAAATATTACGTTTCTCAGCCATGTTTAGCAGTAATTTACAACATTGATTCAATAAGATCGCCACAAGAAAACACAGCTAAACTGCTGTTCTACAAGGCTTGTGGCACCAGTTCCTCACAGATAATTCGTGATAAGACCCGAAATTATCCAAGCATGGTGCCACTATTGCAACTTTATTTTTGATTTAATCAGTTTTTCCCGAGACAGAACTACTGAATCACCACCTTAGGCGTGACGAAAATTAACAGCTCACTTTTACCAACATTTTCATAACTTCGACGAAAAAGCGCACCTAATAGCGGAAGATCGCCCAACAAAGGCACTTTGTCCACCGAGTTAGTAATGCTGTGCTGAAAAATACCACCAAGAACTACCGTTTCACCGTTATTCACTAACACTTGCGTCCCGATACGTTGAGTATCAATTGCAACAGCTTCACCAGTGCCTGTCTTCACGACTTGTCCTGGTCTATCTTGCGTGACACTTAAATCCAATACTAAGCGGTTATCCGGTGTGATTTGCGGGGTTACCTTCAAACTTAATACCGCCTTTTTGAACGTCACCGTCGTTGCACCACTTGATGATGACTCAAGATAAGGAATCTCTGTACCTTGTTCGATATAGGCAGGTTTCTTATTGGTAGTGATCAAACGTGGGCTCGAGATAATCTCAGCTTTAGACTCTTGTTGCAGAGCAGAAAGCTCAAGATCCAACAAGGTGTCTGAACCTAACTTCGCAACTTGGAAAGCAAGACTGGTCGCATTCGGACTGGTTGCAGCTAAGTTTACATTTAGGAAGTCATCGATCCCTACTCCATCACCGTCACCACCGTCATCACCCCCTTCTCCATTATAGAGACCGATCGTGGCAAGGTTGTTCTCAATAGAACCGCCCACTGTATTACTGCCATTAATAGACGTAAAACCCCAACGAATACCTAGCTCGTCCATGTTACCTTCATTGATGGTCACAATACGCGCCTCAATTTGAACCTGTTTAACTGGAATATCCAAAGACTCAACAATTTCTCGAATCACCTCGATGTTTTCAGGTAACTCTCTAATCAATAACGAGTTAGTTCGCTCATCAATGGTCATACTGCCGCGCTCTGACAGCATGCTGATATTTCCTTCTCCATTGATCATCTCCGCAATGTCTGATGCTTTAGCAAAATTAACTTTGATGATTTCAGATGAAAGCTCTCCCATTTCTTCCGTCAGTTTTTGTTTTTCTAACTGCTGCTTCTCACGCAAGTCCAGCTCATCAGTCGGAGCAACTAAAATCACGTTGCCATCAACACGCTTATCTAACCCCTTAACTTGCAAAATAATATCCAGCACTTGCTGCCAAGGGACACCATCAAGACGAAGCGTGAGGTTGCCTTCTACAGAGTCGGAGACAACCAAATTGAATTGGTTGTAATCAGCAATAAGCTGCAAGACGTTTCGCACAGGAATATCTTGGAAGTTAATCGAAATAAGCTTACCTTCTCTTTCTAAAATGCTTTTATCTGGGGCTTTCTCATTAGGTTTGATCTTCGCTACTTTGATTTCCAAAAAACGCCCCGTTAAACGGTAATCATGCTTGTATTCTTCATTGATGTGCGCAACCAAGCGCGTCGTCGAGGTGTCGCGAAACACTTCTACGCTCTCAACCACAGTCGAAAAATCTTTCACGTCTAGGAGATACAATTGCTCGTCTTTTACTGAAGTGTTAAGCAAATCGATACTTAACCCTTCCTGTACACGCTTGATATCTACAATCGCGGCCGGTGACGCCAATTCGACGACAATCACGGCGTCTTTATCTTTATTAGTTCGAAAGTCGATACTTTTTAGGGCATTGGACGAAACTTCTTCAGCTGCCGCTAAAGGGGCTAAAAATACAAACAACCATAAGGAGAAGAGCCCAGTAAGTATCCTTGGTGTACGTGTTAATCCTTGTCTCATTTTCATTACTCAATATCAAAAATAAATGGGGCTATCTCAAAGCCAACTTAACTTTACGTTTTTGCCAACATCCTAAGCCGTCGGGCAACGTTTCATTAATCAACAAATAGGAGTGGCTGACGTGGGTCACTTTGCCATTATTGCGTCCGAGGTATTGACCCGGCTTAACTTTATAGACGGTGCCATTGGGAGCCTGAACGAGGCCAGAAACCGTTTTATCCATGCCCATGACACCTTTCAAACGTAATTGGCTTAATGGGAATTTTTCTAATTTGCCAGTTCGCCTTCTTGAGGGCGGTTGCCAACAATCTTTTCTTGCAACTGGCTGAGTCGCGATGGTGGCTTCTTTGGGTAATTCAAAGGGTGCACGCTGTACTTCCGGTGCGTACGTGACTGCAACATACTTGTCTGCGGGCTTAAGCTTCTCGACCTCTCGACGCGCCTGTGTTTCCACTCCTCGAATAAAATCCGTCAATGATTCATCATTCGCCTGGCAGCCCATCAATAGAGAACCCATCAGTACCAGCAACAAAGACTTACTTGTCATTTTTCGTCTCCTCCGGCTTAAACTGATAGGTATTAGCACGCACCCGAAAGTGCAGGGTTTCGCTCTCTTGGCTGACACGTTGCCAAGTCACATCTTTAAACGTGATGATTCGAGGTAGCGTCGCTATCGCCTGAGAAAAATGGCCGATGTCATGAAAGTCGCCCGTTAACTCAATGTTTAAAGGGAGACGATAAAGGAAGTGCTCTGATTGTTTTTCGCCCCAGTCGATTCGGGTGAAAGTCAGCTTATTGTCGATGCCAAGCTCATTCACTGAAGCGAGCATTGTAGCCAGCTCTTTTTGCGCAGGCAGTTGCTGCAGTAATAACTCGTAACGAGTGGTAAGTTCATCCAATTGAGATTGAAGCTGAGGCAACGCTGCCACTTTGTTCGCTTTGATCTTCAATGCCACCTTGAGTGTCTGCTCCTGCTGGATCAAGTGATTCAACTGTTCTTCTTTCGGTTTAAGGTAAAACCAATAACCTAAGCCTTGAATCACCATGATCAGAAGCGCGATTACTACAATCTGGGGCAACAATGGCCACTCGGCCATTTCATCGATTTCGAGATCCTGCCAATCAACCACGTTGAGCCTCCAATTTCTTCTCCGTTACTTTGAACATGAAAGACACTTTGAATGTTTGAAACTCTTTCCCAAAACGGGCTTTGCCGTGAACGATGGAATGCATTTCTACGTCGTTCAACTTGGCCGAGCGCTCCATGTTGTCCAGCATCGTGGCAAGTTTTGGAGTGCTATCTGAGATCCCAGAGATCTCAATTTCCAGATCATTCATTTTGATCTTGTCGACATATACACCTTCAGGGATAACGGCAGGCATTAAGTTCATGAACTCGGTCGTTTTGTTTCGTCCGTTTTGTAAACTTTCAACGACCTTTAGACGTTCGAGGATTTTGCTGTGCTCTTGCTCTGCAATTTTCATTGCTTCAATACGCTGGTCGAGTTCGGCAATGTAGTGAGTGAGGTAATCGAGCCGATCCTGTTGTTGATCTTGTTGGTACTCAAAAAACTTTCCAATACCCCACTGGATGCCAACAGCGACCAACATACCTAATGCGACCAAACTGATGAAACGACGTCGGTGCTCTTCTCTTTGATTCTCTCGCCAAGGAAGTAAATTAATGCGATAAAGCACGGGCGCCTCCTAGCCAATGAATGCCACGAACGGCCAGTCCGGCTGCTGTTGAGAAATGCTGCCAATCCACAGCACTACGCTTACGCTTAGACACCTTCATCTCAAATAGCCCTAGCGGATTTAGCAATTCACACTCTAACGACAATTGTTGAGACAACTCCTCTGCGAGCATGGGAGTGGAGGCTCCTTCCCCTGATAACCAGATACCCTTGATGTTTTGTGAGCCATTGATTGAGGTATAGAGCTGCATCTGGCGCTTTACTCGCTCTATGATTTGACGGTTAAACAGCTCTGTTTTCTCCTGAGCATCATCGGACAGAAAATCGACTGGAGAAGCGCTGTTTGCTCCGCGTGTGCCGTAAGCAAACTCTTTGTGAAACAGTTCACCTTGTTCGGTAAACATGGTGAAGGAGCTCGATAAGGTGCCAATATCGAGTAAGCAGTATTTGTTTTTGTCAGGAAAGCGATCGGCGGTGAGCTTCCAGATATGACCAAGGCTTTGCGAATGCACGTCCACTAAAACAGGTTTTAGTCCGGACTTTTGTAATGCATCGACTCGGCCTTCTACCACATCTTTTCTTGTCGCAAACACTTGATAGCTATCACTGCCACTCTGCCCGCCCTCAGCGCGAAGACGAACGAAGTCTAAACTCAGCTCTTCGACAGGGAATGGCGATTGATGAGAAAAGGCTTGTATCACTGCAAACTCAACTTCACTCTCTTCAAGATTTTGTTCTATTTGCAGTTTCTTGCTAATTACCGAGTTATCAGGAACTGAAATCGCCACTTTTTTAGCACCAAAAGGCAGTTCTTTTTTTATCTGCTTGAGGGTCTTTACAATTTCTTGATGATTTATGGTGTTATTTTCAGCGACAATACCTTCCTTTAGTAATATTTCTTTGTAACCCAACAGAGCGTAATTGTTGCCTGTGGGTTTAAGTACTACGGCTTTGAGGCTGTTATGGCCTATATCGATGCCGGTAACGATTAGCTTATCCATCTCTTACTCTCGCTCCGAAATTTCTTCGTGCAAAGGTTGTTATTAGCTTCCAAATAAGAGTTAATATCTCTTATGTGCTAAATTTTTGACCTAAGAGTACAAGGGTTTGCCGTTACACAGCCTCAACCAATCAGGGATTCTCCGGTGAAGTTCATAAAGCGTTTATTATTTTTAACATTGATTTGCATAATTCTTGGAGTCACCACAATATTTGGCTTCTATCAGTACGTGAAGCCTGAATTGCCAGATGTTGCAACTCTAAAAGACGTTGAATTACAAACACCTATGAAGGTGTTTAGTCAAGACGGGAAGCTGATCGCACAGTTCGGTGAAAAGCGTCGTATTCCTGTTACTTATGACGAAATTCCTCAAGACTTAATTCACGCGCTCATCGCAACCGAAGATAGCCGTTTCTACGAGCATCCTGGTATCGACCCTATCGGCATCACTCGTGCAGCTGTTGTTGTTGCGGTTTCAGGCTCGGCCAAACAGGGTGCAAGTACGATTACGCAACAGCTAGCTCGTAACTTCTTCTTATCTAATGAGAAGAAGATCATGCGTAAGATTAAAGAGATTTTTATTGCTATCCATATTGAGCAGCTTTTAAGTAAGCAAGAAATCATGGAGCTTTATGTCAATAAAATCTTCCTTGGTTACCGCTCATATGGCTTTGGTGCTGCCGCTCAAGTGTATTTTGGCAAGAGCCTTGATGAGTTGACGTTAAGTGAGATTGCAACACTCGCTGGTATGCCAAAAGCGCCATCAACCATGAACCCAATTTACTCTCTTGAGCGCGCAACAAAACGCCGTAACGTTGTATTAATGCGAATGCTTGATGAAAAATACATTACACAAGAGCAGTATGACGAAGCACGCAATGAGCCTATTGTGGCGCGTTATCATAGCGCTGAGATTGAGCTTTCTGCACCTTACGTAGCAGAATTGGCTCGTGCATGGGCAGTAAAAGAGTACGGTGAAGAAGAAGCTTACACCTCTGGCTTGAATATCTACATGACTGTGGATTCTAAACTGCAAGATGCTGCAAATACGTCTGCGGTAAATAACCTCTTGTCATACGATGAACGTCATGGCTACCGTGGTGCAGAAAGTGTGCTTTGGAAAGAAGGGGAAGCGGCCTGGGACAATGAGCAAATAGAAAAGCACCTGAAGAAACAGCCAACTTATGGTGACCTTTACCCTGCGGTTGTGACGAAAGTCGATGATAAGACGGCACAAGTATGGGTTAAGAACCATGAAGAGCAAACCATCCCTTGGACTGGAATGCACTGGGCGCGTAAGTACATTACTGATAACCGCCAAGGCTCAACACCAAAGTCAGCGCATGATGTGCTAGCGACAGGTCAACAAGTTTGGGTTCGCGAAGTAAGTGAAACCGATGAAGATGACAACACAACACTGAGCTGGAAACTGAGCCAAGTGCCGACAGCAAACACCGCGTTTGTTGCGATGAACCCAGAAAATGGCGCGATATTGTCGCTGGTTGGTGGTTTCAACTTTGTTCACAGCAAGTTTAACCGTGCAACCATGTCAGTGCGTCAGGTTGGTTCAAGTATCAAGCCTTTCATCTACTCGGCAGCAATTGACAAAGGGCTGACTCTAGCCACTTTGATTAACGATGCGCCGATTAACAAGTGGGATGCAGGTTCTGGTTCAGCTTGGCGACCAAAAAACTCACCACCGACTTATGGTGGTCCAACGCGTCTTCGCCTCGGCTTAGCTCAATCAAAAAACGTCATGGCAGTGCGTACACTCCGTGAAGTTGGCCTCGAGGAGACACGTCAGTACCTTACTCGTTTCGGTTTTGATATTAACCAAGTACCACGTTCAGAGACCATCGCACTCGGAGCTGGCAGCTTAACACCAATGAAAGTGGCACAAGGTTACTCTGTGTTTGCGAACGGTGGTTATTACGTTGAACCATTCTATGTAGAACGCGTGGAAGATGCATTCGGTGAAGTACTGTTTAAAGCCAATCCAAAGAGTGTTTGTCATAAGGATTGTCCGCAAATGAGCGAGCAGCCAGAAAATCGCTACGCTGATGAATTTGGCGAACAAGACGTCGCAATTGATGGCCTAGCAACAGACAATGCCCTTGAAAATGATGAACCTCAATATGCACCGCAAGTTATCTCTGAACAGAATGCATTCTTAATGCGTGAGATGATGTACAGCAACATTTGGGGTGGCGGTAACTGGCGTGAAGGCACAGGTTGGAATGGTACAGGCTGGCGCGCGCAAAAACTTGGTCGTCGTGATATCGGGGGTAAAACGGGTACAACGAATGATTCCAAGGATGCTTGGTACAATGGCTATGGACCTGGTGTCGTTGCGATAGCTTGGGTTGGCTTTGATGATCACTCACGTGCACTTGGCCGCACCACTGTTAACAGCAACCTAGGGCAAGGCCAAATTTCTGGTGCCGAGTCGGGTGCGAAAACCGCAGAGCCTGCTTGGATTGACTTCATGCGTGTTGCGCTAGAAGGGACGCCAGAGCAAGGTAAAAATATTCCAGAGGATATTATTCGAGTTCGTATTGATCGCAACAGCGGTATGCTAACGCACAAGGTAGATAGCACATCAATGTTCGAATACTTTGAAAAAGGCACGGAGCCTACCGAATACGCTGGCGACCGTTTAGAAGATAGTATTTATTCTTCAGGCTCTGGCGCAGAAGAACTGTTCTAAATCACAAAAGCACAAGGGAGAGCATCAAGCTCTCCCTTTTTTATGTCTGCTTCTTATGCTGCAGCATTCAATGATGGATAAGAAGCCAACACCTCTTTAATCTTCGCTGCTAAAGCTTCAAACCTAGCTCGTAATGGTGAGCCTGGACGGTATACGAGAACGATATTACGCGAGGGGGTTGGGTTAACAGCTGGTACGTAGCATACGCCATCTTTTTGCTTCTCATTAGGGATAGAAAGCTGAGGCAATAACGTAATCCCCGCACCGGCAGCAACCATGTTGCGTAACGTCTCCAAGCTGGTGGCTTTAAAACGCTCATCGTCTTTTGCACCAGCGGCAAAACAAAAACCTAACGCTTGATCTCGCAGACAGTGGCCGTCTCCCAACGCTAAAACGGTTTTACCATTCAGCTCCAACATATCAACATGGTCGAGAGAGGCCCACTCATGGTCACATGGCACTGCGACACTTAATGGCTCTTGATACACTTCGATCTCTTTAAATGGCGCAGTTTCATCAACCGAAGCTAAAACTAAGCAATCTAGTTTGCCTTCTTCCAATTGACGCACTAATTGATGTGTCTGAGCTTCGTGCAGAAATAGTTCCAACTCAGGAAATGCTTCTTTTATCTGCGGCAGAATTTTGGGTAATAGATAAGGCCCAACCGTCGGGATGAAACCAATATGCATCGGTCCAGTCATGGCTCCGCTTTGACCGCTTGCCATATCTCTGAAGGTTTTCACTTCACTTAAGATGCGTTTAGCCTGCTCCACCAGCTGTAACCCTGAATCGGTAAACAAAACACGTCGGCTGCTTCGCTCTAAAAGCGTGGTCCCGAGTTCATCCTCTAGTTTACGAATTTGCCCACTCAGTGTTGGCTGGCTAACAAAACATGCCTCTGCCGCTTTGCGAAAGTGCTTATGTTCCGCAAGTGCAACTAAGTACTCAAAATCTCGAATATTCATAATTCACGCTTCGCTTCTTTAACAATAGCTAATACCTATCAAAACCATAACACCAAACGATTAGAGCTATCAAAGGATTTTTACAATAATGGGCTCAACAAAACGAAACAGAGCGACGAAAAACGCTAAGCTCTATACGCATAATTTAAAATAGTTAAAGGAAATCATTATGTTTGTATCTAAAGAAGGTCAACAAGTCCCTCAAGTTACTTTTCCAGTTCGTCAAGGTGACTCTTGGATGAATGTAACGACCGATGAACTATTTAAAGGTAAGACCGTTATCGTATTTAGCTTACCGGGTGCATTTACTCCAACCTGTTCATCAAGCCATCTACCTCGTTACAACGAATTGTTCCCTGTATTTAAAGAGCACGGAGTGGATGAGATTATTTGTGTCTCGGTCAATGATACGTTCGTGATGAATGCATGGAAACAAGACCAAGAAGCAGAAAACATTACCTTCATCCCGGATGGTAATGGTGAATTCACCGATGGCATGGGTATGTTAGTGGATAAAAATGACATCGGCTTTGGCAAACGTTCATGGCGTTACAGCATGCTAGTAAAAGATGGCGTAGTGGAAAAAATGTTCATTGAGCCAAACGAACCAGGCGACCCATTCAAGGTGTCAGACGCAGATACGATGCTGAACTACATAGCGCCTGACTACAAAACGCAAGAATCCATCACGGTGTTCACTAAACCAGGCTGCCCTTTCTGTATGAAAGCGAAACAAAATCTGATTGACCACGGTCTTCAATATGAAGAAGTGATTCTGGGTAAAGACGCAACAACAGTTAGTCTACGAGCTATATCTGGTCGCACGACTGTTCCACAAGTCTTTATCGGTGGCAAGCATATCGGCGGTAGCGAAGAACTAGAAGCGTATCTAGGCTAAGCTGTCCATAGCCTACACCCTCGGTCTCCGGTGCCTTTTGGCTCGGAGGCCAACCCTAAACCACTTCTTCTACTAGTCTAGATAAGTAGTCATCTGCCAATAAGGTGACTACTTATCCAGATTCAACTATCCAATTCACTCTCCAAGCTCAATGTAGCTAGCTTGGCTTAAAACAAAAGCGAGAGTTCACGATGAAACAAGTTAATGTCGACGTAGCGATTATTGGTGGCGGGACGGCTGGTCTTGGTGCTTATCGAGCAGCAAAAGCTCATACCAACAGCGTGGTAATGATTGAGGGCGGTCCCTACGGAACAACCTGTGCTCGTGTCGGATGCATGCCGTCTAAGCTGTTAATTGCGGCAGCAGAAAGTGTTCATCAAATCGAAAAAGCACCTGGATTTGGGATACACCCGCAAGGTGAAGTACGAATTAACGGACGAGAAGTTATGGATCGTGTAAAGCGCGAACGCGATCGTTTTGTTGGCTTTGTGCTTGAAAGTGTCGATGATATTCCCGCTGAAGACAAACTATCGGGCTACGCGAAGTTTGCCGATGACCACACTCTCATCATAGATGATCATACTCAGGTCACCGCACAGCGCATTGTTATTGCGACAGGATCTCGTCCAGCATATCCGGCAGCTTGGAATGAACTGGGTGATCGCCTAGTGATTAACGATGATGTGTTTGACTGGGATGACTTACCAGAGTCCGTGGCAGTATTTGGCCCAGGAGTCATCGGCCTTGAATTGGGTCAGGCTTTACACCGCCTAGGAGTGAACGTGAAGCTCTTTGGCCTTGGAGGACAAGTGGGCCCACTGACAGACCCAGAGGTGATGGCGTATGCAGATAAAGCCTTTAAGGAAGAGTTCTACCTTGATGCAGATGTAAAAGTCGAAAGCATGAAACGCATTGCTTCGTCAGACAATGACGGCGAAGACAAGGTCGAAATCCAATTCATCAACCATGATGGTGAATTAGAAACTTTCGTTGTCGATTACGTATTGGCCGCAACGGGTCGTCGTCCAAACGTAGATAAGCTGGCGATCGAGAACACCAATGTGGCTCTTGATAAACGTGGCGTACCAACGGCGGATCACTACACATTGCAAACTTCGGTAGAGAGCATCTTCATCGCAGGTGATGCAAGTAACCAAATTCCACTGCTGCACGAAGCCGCTGACCAAGGCCGTATTGCTGGAGACAACGCAGGCCGTTTCCCAGATATTCGTGCGGGTCTGCGTCGCTCACCAATTTCAGCCGTGTTCTCCGACCCTCAAATTGCTATGGTTGGAGAAACATATAAACAACTAGAAACACGTCTAGGCACATGTGGATGTTTCGCAACCGGTGAAGTCTCGTTTGAAAATCAAGGACGTTCGCGCGTCATGCTTCGTAATAAAGGCATTCTGCATGTCTACGGAGAGCAAGGCACTGGACGTTTTTTAGGTGCAGAAATGATGGGCCCGAATGCAGAGCATCTTGCTCACCTTTTAGCATGGGCACACCAAAATAGGATGACGATTTCTGAGATGTTAGATATGCCCTTCTATCACCCAGTGATTGAAGAAGGCGTCCGCACCGCTCTACGTGATTTGAATGCAAAACTACACTTAGGGCCAGAAATGGTGAAACATTGTCTTGACTGCGGCCCAGGCTGCTAACGCTTTCAGGCTTCTATCTAAATATAAAGCAAAGCCTCGTCATCAACGAGGCTTTGCTTTACTACTTTGGCGCAATGAAATCTCTCTTACGCTGCCATCATTGCATAGCGACTGACCATACAAATCGCGACAACACCGATCATAAAGAACCCACCAGCGATACTTAGCGCAAGTTTCAACTCTGTCGACATCATTATATTTCCTGTTAAAGACTGACAGCGCACCATACATCAATTACGTGCCACAAAGCTTTTACAAAGCTAACTTTCCATTTTTGGTTGTGTCATGGCGCTCTAAGTCCGGTACAAGAAACGCTTTCCACCATATAGTTAGATATATAATCTGAAGCAACACTAATGGTTTGGAAAACACTATGACTTGTCGCCGCTGCGAGGAACATTGGTTTTGGAAAAAACTTGGACGTTGCCAACGATGCTTGGATCAATTGACGGTACTTTCTGTACTGTGTTGGATTGTGTGGTGGTTTACGCTCAAAGATGATCCACAAAGCATCGAGTCGATCGCTTTGATCTTTGCCGGCTTCGCTTTCAACGTTTTGTTGTTTCTACACTTATGGATGCGTTTTGTCATCTTGCCTTGGCAGCGTCGAAAGGGACAAAAAAAGGCGAATAAAAAAGAGAAAAGTGACAGATAGAAAAAAGCCCCAAAACCAATGTCAGTTCTGGGGCTCTCTTAGATTCTTCTAAGAAAAAGCAGTGGTACTTTAATAGACCGGGCTTCCTCTCAAAGGTTCCAAATTTTTTCGATTTTTTTAGCTAATACTGATGTAAGTAAGCAGGAAAATGACTATGTCATTGAATGCTAATAAAATCACTCCACAACTTCAGTTCATGCCACATGCGTTTTTTGGATCACTTGCTCCATTAAATTGATCTCAAGCGCTACCTCATCACATGCATGTTGACGTGGGCACTGATCGCAATCTTTCAGAACTTTCTCCGGCAGTAATGACTTCGATGTCGGTAAAAAGCTTTGCTTCATAAAGAACTCAGGCGTTCGCGTTAGAACAAAGACTTTCTTGATCGCCATCTGGCGCGCTTTCTCAACCAAATAGTTCACAATCGCACTGCCCTGCCCTTGGCCTTGCCAGCCCGCTTCGATACCAAGAGAGCGTATTTCAGCCAACCCTGAGTCATACACATATAGAGAAGCGCAACCCGTCACTTCACCATGATGCTCAGCCACCGCGAAAGAGCCAATATCTCTCACGAGCTCATTACGAGAGCGCGGAAGATTCTCACCAAGGTTCGCCCAGTAAGCAACCATACCTTCCAACGTTTCAATGTCCGTCAAACGTGCAGGACGCACTTTCACCGCCGAGCTGTCACGCTGGCTCAGGCGCTTATCCGCTTGTTCTACCGCGTAAGCGACCTGGTGAGGCGAAACACCACCCAAAGCACAACGCTTTTCCAAACACGAATCGATAGTCAGGATGTCATACACATCCGCTTCAATGACCTCTGAGAAGGCTTTTAACTCTTCGATAGACAGTTCTTCTAGCGCACAACCTTTAGCAATAGCACCAACGACCGCGACACCGACGATGTGGTGAGCTTCACGGAATGGGATGCCTTTCGCCACTAGGTAATCAGCTAACTCCGTCGAGTTTGCGTAACCTTGTTTCGCCGCCTCTAGTGTGCGCTCGCCATTCACTTTAATACCGTCAAAACACAGAGCTGCCATTTCCATGCAGTCGTTCCATGTATCTAAAGCGTCAAACAACCCTTCTTTATCTTCCTGCATGTCTTTGTTGTACGCCAATGGCAAGGCTTTAACTGTCATCATCATGCTCGATAATGCGCCATAGACACGCCCTGTCTTACCACGGATCAACTCAAGTGCATCTGGGTTTTTCTTCTGTGGCATTAATGACGAACCAGATGTCACCGTATCCGCTAACTCAATGAAGTTTGACTCGCCTGAATTGTAGAAGATCATATCTTCTGCAAGACGAGAAAGGTGCAGCATAGAAATCGAAGCCACCGACATCAGCTCCATCACATGATCACGATCTGAAACCGAATCGAGTGAATTACGCGTAGCACGGTGGAAACCGAGATTATGTGCTAATTGTTCGCGATCAATCGGATAAGCCGTTCCCGCTAACGCACCCGAGCCAAGTGGACAAGTGTCGAGACGCTGTAAGGCATCATTCAGACGAGAGTAGTCACGCTCGAACATTTCAACATAAGCCAAGCACCAGTGAGCAAAGGTTACAGGTTGAGCACGCTGAAGATGAGTATAGCCTGGCAATACGGTGCCTTGGTGCTGTTTAGCAACATGGACCATTTGTGCTTGTAGGCGATCTAAAGCAATCAATAATTGCTGACCTTGCTGACGACACCAAAGTTTCAAGTCTGTGGCGACTTGATCATTCCGAGAACGCCCAGTGTGGAGTTTTTTACCTAAATCTCCCACTTTACTGATTAGCTGCTGTTCAACCCAAGAGTGGATATCTTCTGCATCAGAGCGAAGAATTTGGTGAGGGTCTTCCATCACTTCTAACTTCAGCTCATTTAAAGCAAGTTCCAGTTTTTGCTGTTCTTCTGCCGATAGCACATCAACAGAAAGCAGAGCTTTAGACCATGCGATTGAACCTACGATGTCTTGCTCAGCCAATCGGTAGTCAAAACGCAACGAATCATTGAACTCTTTAAATCTGGTGTCTGCCGCTTGGGTAAATCTTCCGCCCCATAATGCCATTGCGTCTCTCCTGATGACTATTGCTTACTCTAACGTTCTCGAATGAGTAGTAACCAATTTGATGGTCATTTGCTCACTTTTTCTTATGGGTCAACGTTACGGCAATTTCGATAAAAAATAAAGTATAAATTCAATATTTTTACATATATATTCAAACAAAATTTAGGTACCCGCTTTTAGAAACCAAAAGACCCGCCTATAAATGGCGGGCCTTTATTCAATCCAAGATGGATGTTAAGGGATTATTTCTTCTGGCTGTTCAATGCACGAATACGGCTTGATAGCGAGTAAAGACGGATGAACCCACCTGCATGGCTTTGGTCGTAAACTTCATCTTCACCAAAAGTCGCGAACTCTTCTGAATACAAGCTGTTGTCAGAACGTTTTTGCGTGACTGTCGCTTGACCTTTGTAAAGCTTAACAACCACTTCACCGTTAACGTCTTGCGCTAGCTCTTCTGAAGCGGCAAGGATCGATTTACATAGTGGCGTAAACCAACGGCCATCGTATACAAGGTGAGACGCCTTTAGACCTAGCTCCTCACGGAATTCGAATGATGATTTGTCTAGCACAAGCTGCTCTACAGCACGCAGCGCTTCCATCATGATGGTGCCTCCCGGTGTTTCATAACAACCACGAGACTTCATCCCAACAAGACGGTTTTCCACGATATCGATACGGCCAACACCGTGCTTAGCGCCCTTCTCGTTTAGGTAAACCAGTGCGTTGTATGGTGTCATCACTTCACCATCAACTTCGACCACTTCACCTTTTTCTACTTTCAGCGTGACGTATTCCGCTTCATTTGGCGCTTGCTCTGGGTCGACAGTCCACACCCAGCAGTCTTCGTTTGGTGCGTTCCACGTATCTTCTAAAACGCCGCCTTCCGTCGAAATGTGCCATGCGTTTGCATCACGTGAATAGATCTTAGTAAGAGACGCAGAGCAAGGAATATTACGCTCAGCGAGGTAATCCAAACACTCTTCACGGCTCACTAGGTCCCACTCACGCCAAGGTGCAATCACTTGTAAGTCCGGTGCTAGTGCTGCGAATGCGCCTTCAAAACGTACTTGGTCGTTACCTTTACCTGTACAGCCATGACACAGAGCGTCCGCGCCCACTTTACGTGCCACTTCAACCTGCGCTTTGGCAATGATTGGACGCGCCATTGATGTACCTAGCAGGTACTTACCTTCGTAGTACGCGCCGGTTTTTAGTGTCGGGTAAATGTAGTCTGCGACCATTTCTTCTTTCAGGTCAGCGATGTAGCATTCAGAAGCACCGGAGGCTTTTGCTTTCGCTTCAATGCCTTCTAGCTCTTCGGCACCTTGACCAACATCGGCAACGAAAGCCACTACTTCACAGTCGTAGTTCTCTTTTAGCCACGGGATAATTACTGAAGTATCTAGACCGCCTGAGTATGCGACTACCACTTTATTTACGTTCACTTTGCTCATGTTTTTTCTCCAAACTTAACTGGCGCTGCGCTCGGCGGTCAGTGCCAACTACGACTTCCTAATATTGAATTCTTTTGCTGATGCTTATTGAGGCAAGAATTGAGTACCAATACTTTCACCAGCGAATAACTGCTCTAATTTTTCTGGGTAACGCCAGGTCGCGACTTCAATTGGACGGCCAAGATCATTGGCGGCCTCCAAAGCGGCTTTAACTTTGACGATCATGCCATCGGTGATCACATGTCCATCGATCAACGAGTTAGCTTGCTGCTCTGACAGGGTTTTGATCAAATGGCCTTTTCCATCTAGTACACCACTCACGTCTGATAACAGGACTAACTCCGCATCTAATGCGCCCGCAACCGCGACTGCTGCTTGATCAGCATTCACATTCATCATCTGGCCATCTTTGGTTAAACCAATTGAACTGATGATCGGCAGTGCACCTGTGTTTAGCACCGCTTGTAATAGTGCTGAGTCACCCGGTGATGCTTTGCCTACCGCGCCGAGTTCTGGGTCAAGTTCTTCAACAAGACACAAACCACCATCCGCAAGGCTAAGGCCCACAGCGTTAAGACCGTCCGCAATCGCTTGACCTTGAAGTAACTTATTCGCAGTGCCTGCAAGCGCGCCTGCAATCACAGGAATTTGATCGTAAGGCGTTACGCGTAAACCGTTTTTCTTAACGGTTTCAAGCTGAAGCTTTGCCATCAACTCATCAACTAGGTAGCCACCGCCATGAACGATGGCGATTTGTCGCTGTGCCGATTTTTGGTAAGCCGCAATGGCACCAAAAAGTTGGCTTAAGGTTTGAGTGCATGATAGAGCTGCACCACCTAGCTTAATGACTAAAGGAGCTTGATTGGTTTGCGTCATCGCATTTCCCTCTTTCAACGACTACAGCAACGCTGTCAGTTCTGGGTAACCGTAATGAATATTGAGACATTGCATCGCTTGACTCGATGCACCTTTAAGTAGGTTGTCGATAGCTGAAATCACAATGATGTGTTCGCCTTGTACCTTCCAGCCGATATCGCAGAAAGGGGTATTTTCGACATCCTGAATACGTGGAATACCGTCGCCTTTAAGACGCACCGCAGGCTTGCCTTGATAAGCTTGTTCAAACGCCTGTGCCACTTGTGCTTCTGTCACACCTTGCGCAAGCTTCATGGTGATAGTGGCAAGAATGCCGCGTTTAAAGTTGCCGAGGTGCGGAGTAAAAATCACATCGCAACCCAAGTGCTGAGCAATCTCTGGCTGGTGACGATGGTTAAATACACCATAGGGTTGCAAGCTGACTTCACAGAAGCTGTTAACCATGGAGGCTTTACGCCCTGCACCTGATACACCACTGGTTGCGTTGATCACTGGCCATTGGTTGGTATCAAGCAACGCATGTTCTAATAAAGGTTTGATTGCAAGCTGTGAAGCGGTTGGGTAGCAACCTGCTACTGCAATCAAAGGAGTGGTTTTTATTGATTCTTGGTTCCAGTCTGCTAAGCCGTATGCTGCTTTATCTAGCCAGTTGTTATGTTGATGTGCGAAGCCATAAAAAGTGTCGTAAAAGCCTTCACTTTTCACACGGAATGCACCCGATAAATCGAATACCTGACAGCCTGCCTCCAAGAAAGTTGGGGCTAAATCATGGCTGACTTCGTGAGCCGTTGCCAAAAACACCACGTCCGATTCTTGAGCGATTTGCAGTGGATCCGTTAGTGGTAAAACTGGCATATCAATGATGCCCGCTAGCTTACCGTGCAGCTGCGCGATGCTCTTTCCCGCATCAACACTGTTGGCGGAAACGTATAAACCTGATAGCGTGAGTTGTGGGTGTTTATTAACCATTAACGCTAACTCTGCGCCTGTGTAACCGCTGGCTCCAATAATCGTGGTTTTTAGCATTGTGTAACATCCATATACTTAAAGGCTCAAATGACTATTCATATTTAATTTTTGCTTTATTTTGATTTTTTATTCATTAAATATGATTTAATATGTGTTTTACATTTTTGTGGTCTGTCTGTCAACAGGAGATTTGAAGAATCCATGCAATTACCAACTTTTCTAGAGGTCTATGAAGGACTCATCAGCACCTCTTCTATCAGCTCCACGGATCCGAGCTGGGATCAGGGCAATGCAAAAGTCATCGAAAAACTCGCATCTTGGTTTAAAGATCTGGGTTTTAGCGTTGAAGTGATCGAAGTCGAGCCAGGCAAGCACAATATGATCGCACGTATGGGAGAGGGAGAAGGTGGCCTTTTACTTGCTGGCCATAGTGATACCGTGCCATTCGATCAAGGGCGATGGAATTTTGATCCGCATAAACTGACGGAAAAAGACAACCGCTTCTACGGTTTAGGCACAGCAGACATGAAAGGCTTTTTCGCCTTTATTTATGAAGCAGTGAAGAAAGTCGATTGGAGCAAGCAGAGCAAACCACTTTACGTATTAGCCACTTGTGACGAAGAGACCACCATGTTGGGCGCGCGACATTTCACAGCAAACGCCCCATTTAAGCCGGATTACTGCATCATTGGTGAACCCACCAGCCTTGTGCCAATTCGAGGTCATAAAGGGCATGTGGCAAATGCCATTCGCGTAACAGGCAAGTCCGGTCATTCATCGGACCCAGCGCTTGGCGTTAACGCTATTGAGATCATGCATGAAGTCATGTTCGCCATGATGCAACTGCGTGACAAATTGATTAAAGAATATCACCATCCGGGTTTTGCCATACCAAGCCCTACCCTAAACCTTGGACACATTCACGGTGGTGACAGCGCTAACCGTATTTGTGGTTGCTGTGAGCTGCATTACGACGTGCGTCCTCTTCCTGGCATTAGCCTTGATGGTTTAGAGAACATGTTGCGCGGAGCATTAAAAGAAGTCGAAGCGAAATGGCCAGGGAGACTGGAGATTATTCCATTGCATGAGCCTATTCCGGGTTACGAATGCCAACATGACCACCCATTTATTGGTGGTGTTGAAGAGATTTGCCAAACTAGTTCAGAAACCGTGAACTACTGTACTGAAGCACCATTTCTACAGCAGTTGTGTCCAACCTTGGTGCTCGGCCCTGGGTCAATCGACCAAGCCCATCAACCGGATGAGTTTCTATCCTTCGACTTTATCGACCCCACAATTGATGTGCTTTCAAAGGCGATGGTCAAGTACTGCTGTTAATACGCGTTTAAGCTCGAAAGTCTGTGCAGCTCGATTGAGCTGCATCTTTTTATCTTCACAATTTAGCGCTAGTCTTAACACTTATTTAACTTGTTATTTTGTAATTAATTTTCACTTTTTACTCTATGGCTGCCGTAAATTTGCTCTAAATCAGGAGACAGCGGAATAATTGCAAACTTAGTCTGCTTTATTTGACTATAACTGGTGCTTTTCGCTAGATTGGAGTCTTAACAAGGACAATGGATGTAGTTTTTTTACGAGGCAGGACGACAATGAACGAGAAATACGCCGCACTCAAAAGTAATGTGCGCATGTTAGGCCACTTATTGGGTAACACCATTCGCGATGCCCATGGCGAAGAAATCTTCGAGAAAGTGGAAACCATTCGTAAATTATCCAAATCAGCTCAAGCAGGGAATCAAGCAGACAGGGACAGCTTGATCGAAGAAATCAAACATCTACCTGATGAGCAGCTAACGCCCGTTACTCGCGCGTTTAACCAATTTCTAAACCTCACCAATATCGCTGAGCAATACCACACGATTTCACGCCATTGTGAAGAGCACATTTGCGAACCAGACGCGATTAACTCGCTGTTTTCTAAACTGGTACAAAACGATGTGAGCAAACTGGACACTGCCCAAGCGGTTCGTGATCTGAATATTGAATTGGTATTGACGGCTCACCCAACAGAAATTACGCGCCGCACGATGATCAACAAACTGGTCAAGATAAACGAGTGCTTATCAAAGTTGGAGCTAAGCGATCTTTCTTCTAAAGAGCGCAGAAAAACCGAACGCCGCCTAGAGCAACTGATTGCCCAAGGCTGGCATTCAGACGTGATTCGACAACAACGCCCTACTCCGTTGGATGAAGCAAAGTGGGGCTTTGCGGTCGTTGAAAACTCTCTATGGGAAGCAGTACCGGACTTCCTACGTGAGATGAATGACCGTCTAAAATCTTACCTTGGAGAAGGTTTACCCATTGATGCTCGCCCAGTGCACTTCTCCTCTTGGATGGGCGGTGACCGTGACGGTAACCCGTTTGTTACTCACAACGTTACGCGTGAAGTCTTACTATTGTCTCGTTGGAAAGCCGCCGATCTTTATCTCAATGACATCAACGAGTTGATCAGCGAGCTGTCTATGACAGTTTCAAACGATCAAGTCCGTGAACTTGCTGGCGAAGATCAGCACGAACCATACCGTGCGATCCTGAAGCAATTACGCACTCTGCTCAATGAAACCAAAGATATTCTCGATGCTAAGATCCACGGTCAAAAGCTGGCTGTTAAAGCACCACTGCAAAAAGTCGAGCAACTTTGGGAACCGCTGTATGCCTGCTACCAGTCACTAAACGAATGTGGCATGGGTGTAATAGCCAACGGCTCACTACTGGATACACTACGCCGCGTAAAAGCATTTGGTATCCATCTTGTACGTCTTGATATCCGCCAAGAGAGCACGCGTCACTCAGACGTCTTGTCTGAACTGACTCGCTACTTAGGTATTGGTGATTACGAACAATGGAGTGAGCAAGATAAGATTGCTTTTCTAACTAACGAGCTTGCATCTAAACGTCCGCTTCTCCCTCGTGATTGGGAACCGTCTGAACCCGTCAAAGAGGTTTTGGATACCTGCAAGATTGTTGCAGCACAACCGCGTGAAGCGTTTGGCGCTTACGTTATTTCAATGGCACGTACCGCCTCTGACGTACTAGCCGTTCATCTACTGCTACAAGAAGCGGGTTGCCCTTACCGCATGGATGTGTGTCCTCTGTTCGAAACGCTAGACGATTTGAACAACGCAGAATCGGTCATCAAGCAGCTTATGGGGATTGACCTTTACCGTGGTTTTATCCAAAACCACCAGATGGTCATGATTGGTTACTCTGACTCAGCGAAAGATGCAGGTGTTATGTCTGCAGGTTGGGCTCAGTATCATGCGATGGAATCGTTAGTTAAAGTGGCTGAAGAAGAAGGCGTTGAGCTAACTCTATTCCATGGTCGTGGGGGCACAGTCGGTCGCGGTGGCGCACCTGCGCATGCTGCGCTTTTGTCGCAACCACCAAAAAGCTTGAAAGGCGGTTTACGTGTAACAGAGCAAGGCGAGATGATCCGCTTTAAACTGGGACTCCCAGATGTCGCAGTAAACAGCTTTAACCTATATGCAAGTGCGATTCTGGAAGCCAACTTGTTACCGCCACCAGAGCCAAAACAAGAATGGCGCGACTTGATGGAAGTGCTATCAGAAGTAAGCTGTGAGTCTTACCGAAATGTGGTTCGTGGCGAGCCAGATTTCGTGCCTTACTTCCGCCAAGCAACACCAGAACTCGAACTCGGCAAGTTGCCACTTGGTTCTCGTCCTGCAAAACGAAACCCTAAGGGCGGAGTAGAAAGCTTACGTGCAATCCCGTGGATCTTCTCATGGAGTCAAAACCGTTTGGTACTTCCTGCATGGCTAGGCGCAGGCGAAGCGATTCAATACTCGATCGATAAAGGCCACCAAGCATTGCTCGAAGAGATGTGCCGCGAATGGCCGTTTTTCTCTACTCGTCTCGGCATGCTAGAGATGGTGTACTCGAAGTGTAATATTGATATCTCTCGCTACTACGATGAGCGATTGGTGGATGAGTCGCTCCGTCCACTCGGTGAAAAACTTCGTGCTCAGCTTCAAGAAGACATCAAAGCGGTACTGAATGTAGAGAACAATGAAAACTTGATGCAGCATGACCCTTGGGGACTCGAATCGATTCGCTTACGCAATATCTACGTTGAGCCATTGAATATGCTACAAGCAGAGCTACTATACCGCACGCGTCAAACCGAAGAAGCCTCTGCAAACTTGGAAGAAGCGTTGATGGTGACGATTGCTGGTATTGCTGCTGGTATGCGTAACACAGGCTAATCATTTCATTGACCCGTCCTGATATGGGTTGACACTTTTTAACTAAAACGCTCGATGTACTTCATCGGGCGTTTTGTATTTTAAAGCCGTATGAGGCCTCATTTGATTATAGATATCTACGGACTCTGCTACCAT
>NZ_JAKKCS010000026.1:0-42442 GCF_021728075.1 Vibrio sp. D54
TGGTAGCAGAGTCCGTAGATATCTATAATCAAATGAGGCCTCATACGGCTTTAAAATACAAAACGCCCGATGAAGTACATCGAGCGTTTTAGTTAAAAAGTGTCAACCCATATCAGGACGGGTCATTTAAGACTTAACGTTTTACTTTAGTTTTTCAAGATCCGCTTCGATCTCTGCGATCTTGCTCGAAACGACTTTTTCTAAATGACGAAGGTCTGAAAGAATTTTCTCTTTTACATCAACCTCAGGTTGTTTCGTTGGCTTAGTGATTTTATTCAGTTCATCAATGACTAATGTGAGGTTTCGGTTGATTTCCGTTACTTCTTTATATTTGTGACTGCCACTATCAACAAGAACATTTTTGATTTGGCGTGGGTATTTGAATTTAACGCTTTTAGCGAATAGTTCGCCTTTTTGCTTGTGGAAATAGATCTTGAGTACGTCTTTGTGTGCTTCTTGGCGTAGGGAATAACGTTCAATCTGCTTAGGGTCGTGAATACCCAAACCAGTGAGGTGGGGATACATAGGCTACCTCTATTACATCGAATTGATATTGATATAACTGTAGCAGCCTATGTATGAGCTAGATAGCTGATATTTAGCCAAAATGCTTAACTTGTGGGCAAGATCGCTCTCGCCCTGAACCGAAAAGATTGGCAGGTTTGATCTAAGCTGCAACCTCATCAGATAACTTTTCGATCAATCTCTCTCTTAGCTCATCTTGCTGTTCTTCACTTAACCTTCCCCCAGCATCACTGGTTAAAATAAACAAGTCTTCTGCTCGCTCACCAATGGTGGTGATTTTGGCACCGTGAAGGTTGATATTTAAATCAGCAAACGTACGGCCTACTTTGGCCAACAGCCCTGGTGTGTCTAGCGCGACAAACTCCATTAAAGTGTGTTTTTTACCTTTGGTTGGTAAGAAGTCGACTTTGGTTTTCACATTAAAGTGCTGAAGTTTGTTCGGAGTACGGCGCGTTTTAATCTTGGTTGGTCGGCCTGCCTCCAGTACATGAGTGAGGTGTTTAATCACCGCGGCGTGACGAGACTCATCGATCGCTTCGCCATGTTGATCGAGTACCATAAAGGTATCAATCACGTGCCCATCTTTGCTGGTCATGATTTGCGCGTCGTGTACATTAAAATTACGCCTATCTAACTCCGCCACGACTGTCGCAAATAAAGCAGGCTGGTCTTTCGTATATACAAACACCTCAGTGCCGCCACGAGTGGCTTTTTTACTGATCAACACCAAAGGCTTAGTCGGATCTTCCATGCGAAGTAAGTGTTCGCAGTGCCACGCGATTTGCGTATGGGTATGACGAAGGAAGTAGTCAGCTTTGAAGCGTTGCCACAATACTTCAATTTCGCGCGCGGCAAACCCCTCTTTGCGCAGCATTGCGGAGGCCATTTGTTGATTGTGGCGAATTCGCTCACGCACATCGACAGGGTTCTCTAGGCCTCTACGTAAAGCACGTTGTGTGGAGTAATACAGCTCCGCAAGTAAAGTTCGTTTCCAAGCATTCCAAAGTTCTGGGTTGGTTGCACAAATATCTGCAACTGTCAGGCATACAAGATAATCGAGAGATTCTTCGTCTCTGATTTTTTTGGCAAACTCGGTAATGACATCAGGATCATAAATGTCTCGGCGCTGTGCGGTGACAGACATTAATAGATGATGTCTTACCAACCAAGCGACAAGTTTGGCCTCGGGCTTCGATAAGCCATGCTCAATGCAGAAGTCGTACGCTTCTCCTTCACCGATAATCGAGTGATCGCCGCCACGACCTTTCCCGATATCATGGAAAATAGCGGCAATAATCAGCAGCTCTTTCTTTTGCATCCGTGGGTAGACGTCACAGCAAATTGGGTGCTTCTCATGATTTTCTGGGTCACTAAAAGTGTTGATGTGTTTAAGTAAGCGAATACTGTGTTCATCAACGGTGTAGGCATGGAATAAGTCAAACTGCATTTGACCAACAATCTGACTCCATTGCGGTAAATATGCCGCCATAACCCCTAATCGGTGCATGAGACTGAATGCTTTGTGCAGAGCATTAGGGTGACGACATAACGCCATGAACTTTTCACGCGCAGCAGGAATGGTGTGCAAAAACTTGTTGAGCCGACGGCGAGCGGTGCGCAGTTGACGCAGCGTTGGTGGGCTCACCCCTTCAATAGTTGAGTCGTTAGCAATATGTAAGAACATATCCAGAATAGTTTCTGGGCGAGCTTGGAACAATGCGGGTTTCCGCGCTTCAATTAAAGAACCGCGACGTTGAAAGTCCGTATCGAGAATCTCGGCACTTTCTGTCGCCCCACCATTAATGATCGCTTGGTCAAAGAGTTTGAGTAGCATTTTATTGAGCTCTGCCACACGACGAAGCGTGCGGTAGAACTCTTTCATCATCATTTCTACGCCTCGGTTGCCTTCTCCGACGTAGCCTAGATTTTCCGCAACTTGTGCTTGATGAGCAAAGGTCAAGCGGTTGTCATAGCGGCGAAGCTCCATGTGCAGAGCGAAACGTACTCGCCAAAGGAAGTCCTGACATTCAACCAATTCTCGGTATTCTGCGTCAGTTAAAAATCCGTATCGGCTCATTTCCAACAATGAAGTAGCACCAAAGTGACGTCGAGCGACCCAGCTTAATGTATGAATATCGCGCAGCCCGCCAGGGGTTGATTTAATGTCCGGTTCTAAGTTGTAGGTCGTGTCGTGGTAACGTGCATGGCGTTCGCGCTGCTCTTGAATTTTAGCGCGGTAAAACGTCTCACTTGGCCAGAAAGAGTCTGATAACACGACTTTCTTCAGTGCCTGAAAGGTGTCCTCGCTTCCACACAGCAATCGCGCTTCTTGCAGGTTTGTCGCGACCGTTAGATCGGCTTTACCAATTTCAGCACATTCAGTAACGGTGCGAACAGCGTGTCCGACCTCGAGTTTTAAATCCCACAACAGCGTAATGAATTCGCTGATTTTTGCTTCTAACGCGGTTGGCAGTTTATTGTTCGACAGAATCAAAATATCGATATCGGAGAGCGGATGCAGCTCGCCGCGTCCGTAGCCACCAACGGCAACCAGAGAAATGTTGTAAATATCCTTGAAGCCAAAATGTTGCCACAAACGATTGAGAAGCAGATCCATATATTCAGCTCTGGCTAAAACCAAGCTTGTTACCGGATGATGATTGAGAAACTCTTGGTTTTGATTAGAGCTAAACTTCTCTAATTCTTGTTTGAGTTCACCGATATTGATTTGTTCATCGGAAAAGGTAAGAGGGGACTGAAGTGTCATATTTGCCATCCGTGCAAGCTAATCTAATAACAATCTAACAAATTTGCGGCAGATAAAAAATATCCCCGCCGAAGCAGGGATATAGTAAACAACGAGTGGTCGTAAGCTTTACGCGTTTTTCATTAGGCGAGGAATCGTATCGTCGCTACGAAGCGTCAGTACTTCACAACCTTCTTTTGTTACTACAATGGTATGTTCCCATTGCGCAGAGTTCTTGCCGTCGCCCGTGTAAACAGTCCAGTCATCTTGTGCATCAACAGAGCAACCAAATTTACCTGCGTTAATCATCGGCTCAATAGTAAAGCACATGCCTTCTTTTAATACGCGGCGGTCTTTGTTCTTGTAATGAACCACTTGTGGTTCTTCATGGAACTCATCGCCGATACCGTGACCACAGAAGTCTTTCACAATAGAAAACTTGTTGCGAGGATTGTTCTTGTTGTTCTCTTTGATGTACTTCTCGATAGCTGTACCGATGTCACCAACCGTTGAACCTGGCTTAACGGTACGCATACCAACATACAGTGCTTCTTGAGCTACCATGCACAGACGTTTGTTTGCAGGCGAAACATCACCGACTAGGAACATCTTAGAAGTGTCACCATGGTAACCCTGAGGACGCACGCTCAGATCGGCATTCTCATCATTTGGAACGATTACGGTAATATCAACGTTCAAGATGTCACCATCTTTTAGTACCGCCGGCTTCATTTGGCCGTTGCTACCGATTTCGTCTTTTTCCGCTGGAATACCGTGGCATACGATATGGTTGATTGAAGTACAGATCGACTTAGGGAAACCATGGTAATCAAGCGGAGCAGAGTATGCACCTTTTTCTAGAGCGTACTCATGACAGATTTTGTTTAACTCTTCTGTCGTCACACCAACTTTGATGTGTGGTTCGATCATTTCTAGAATCTCTGCGGCTAGCTTGCCCGCAATGCGCATGCGTTCTATTTCTTCAGCAGTTTTAATCTTGATTGACATTGGCTTTCTCTACTTATTCCTAAGCACGTAAACGTGCGAATGGCCGCATTCTATCAGACATCGGGGCGTTAACCCAAGTTAGATAGGAATATGCATCATTCTTAATTCGATCATATGTTTAAAGTTTTGCTTATAAATAGGAGAAAGTGGCTCGGTGAAGAAATAATTTTTACTAGCCACAGTGAGCTAAAATATGGTATAAAGCGCGCCGGAATAGAGGACTGTTCTCTTCGTTTAGCAAAGTTAAGCGGCGAAGCAAGCTTCATCCGAATAACCTTTTATCTTTAAATCACACACATTCCGTCACATATTCCGGGGTGCTGAGCAGAAGCTTGGTCGGAGTTATGGGGAATGTGGAGGCCTAACCCCATAGAGGATTTTAAAATGGCAACTGTATCAATGCGCGATATGCTAAAAGCTGGTGTTCACTTCGGTCACCAGACTCGTTACTGGAACCCAAAAATGAAGCCATTCATCTTTGGCGCTCGTAACAAAGTTCATATCATCAACCTAGAAAAAACTGTACCAATGTTCAACGACGCTCTAGCTGAACTAGCTAAAGTTGGCGAGAAGAAAGGTAAGGTTCTATTCGTAGGTACTAAGCGCGCTGCATCTGAAGCTGTTAAAGAAGCTGCAATTGCAAGCAACCAGTTTTACGTAAACAACCGCTGGTTAGGCGGTATGCTTACAAACTACAAAACAGTTCGTCAGTCTATCAAGCGTCTAAAAGAACTAGAGACTCAATCACAAGACGGTACTTTTGACAAACTAACTAAGAAAGAAGCTCTAATGCGTACTCGCGAAATGGAGAAGCTAGAGAAATCTCTTGGTGGTATCAAAGACATGGGCGGCCTACCAGACGCTCTATTCGTAATCGACGCTGATCACGAACACATTGCAATTAAAGAAGCTAACAACCTAGGTATTCCAGTATACGCTGTGGTAGATACTAACTCTAACCCAGACGGCGTTGACTACGTAATCCCAGGTAACGACGACGCGATCCGCGCTGTACAGCTATACCTAAACGCTGCTGCTTCAGCAGTATCTGAAGGTCGTAACAAAGACGTAGCTGCAGTTGCTGAAAAAGACGGTTTCGTAGAAGCTGAATAATAGCGGCTCTGTGTCACACTTGGTCTATGTGAAACCTTTGTGTAGCATAAACTAAGTTATAGTTAGCAATGGGGGCCGACAATGTTAGGCCCCTGTTTTTTTACCTTATTTCGAATCAAACGAGGAAGACAGAATGGCAACTGTAACTGCTGCTCTAGTTAAAGAACTTCGCGAGCGTACTGGCGCTGGCATGATGGAATGTAAGAAAGCGCTTGTAGAAGCAAACGCTGACATCGAACTAGCAATTGAAAACATGCGTAAATCTGGCGCAGCGAAAGCAGCTAAGAAAGCTGGTAACGTTGCAGCTGAAGGCGCAATCATCATCAAAGAAGAAAACGGCGTTGCTGTTCTTCTTGAAGTTAACTGCCAAACTGACTTCGTTGCTAAAGACGGCAACTTCACTGCATTCGCAGAAGAAGTTGCAGCTGCAGCTCTAGCTTCAAAAGCTTCTGTTGAAGAACTACAAGCACAATTCGAAGACGCACGTGTAGCTCTAGTAGCTAAAATCGGTGAAAACATCACTATCCGTCGCGTAGAATACGTTCAAGGCACTGCAATCGCTTCTTACCGTCACGGTGAGAAAATCGGTGTTGTTGTTGCTGGTGAAGGCGACGCAGAAACTCTTAAGCACGTTGCAATGCACGTTGCTGCTTCTAAGCCTGAGTTCGTTAACCCAGAAGACGTACCAGCTGACGTAGTAGAAAAAGAGAAAGCGGTTCAAGTTGAAATCGCAATGAACGAAGGCAAGCCTGCTGAAATCGCTGAGAAGATGGTTGTTGGCCGCATGAAGAAATTCACTGGCGAGATCTCTCTAACAGGTCAAGCTTTCATCATGGAGCCTAAGAAAACTGTAGGCGAAATGCTGAAAGAAAAAGGCGCTTCAGTTTCTACGTTCGTTCGCCTAGAAGTAGGTGAAGGTATCGAGAAGAAAGAAGAAATGAGCTTCGCTGAAGAAGTTGCAGCAGCTCAAAAAGGTTAATCCTTAGAGACTGTATAAAGATTAGACCGTAGCCAAGGCTGCGGTCTTTTTATGAGCAGTGAACGATTAGCCGTGATGAATAGCCATAACTGAAGTTGTGTCTATTCATGACTGTTAATCAACAACTCTCTTTGGAAGGTAAACTCCATGACTACGAACCCTAAACCAGCGTATCAACGTATTCTATTAAAACTGAGTGGTGAAGCTCTTCAAGGTGAAGACGGTTTTGGTATTGATCCTGCGGTCCTTGATCGTATGGCACAAGAAGTTAAAGAACTGGTTGAACTGGGTGTTCAGGTTGGTGTAGTTATCGGTGGCGGTAACTTGTTCCGTGGTGCAGGCCTAGCTGAAGCTGGTATGAACCGCGTAGTTGGTGACCACATGGGTATGCTTGCTACAGTAATGAATGGCCTAGCGATGCGTGATGCTCTTCACCGTGCATACGTAAATGCGCGCGTTATGTCTGCAATCCCTCTAAAAGGCGTATGTGACGACTATAATTGGGCTGATGCGATCCGTGAGCTTCGCCAAGGCCGAGTTGTCATCTTCTCTGCTGGTACTGGTAACCCGTTCTTTACAACGGATTCTGCTGCTTGTTTACGTGGTATCGAAATTGAAGCGGATGTCGTACTAAAAGCGACGAAAGTTGATGGTGTATTTACTGCTGACCCTGTAGCAAACCCAGACGCAGAGCTGTATGATAAGCTATCTTATGCAGAAGTTCTGGATAAAGAGCTGAAAGTTATGGACTTGGCGGCGTTTACGCTAGCTCGTGACCACAAAATGCCAATCCGCGTATTTAATATGAACAAGCCAGGCGCACTACGTCGCGTGGTTATGGGCGAAGCAGAAGGCACGCTCATCAACGAATAAGCTTGGCTTAAGGTGCCACTCCAAAGCGTTAGGGTGGTGCTTGCTTTGCTCAACCGTTTTAGGCTTTCTTCAGGAAAGATGACATTTTTAAGGTGAAACTGTGATTAACGAAATCAAAAAAGACGCGCAAGAGCGCATGGATAAAAGCGTTGAAGCGCTTAAGAACAACCTTTCTAAAATTCGTACAGGTCGTGCACACCCAAGCCTACTATCTGGTATTTCTGTAGAATACTACGGTGCAGCAACACCTCTAAACCAAGTAGCAAACGTTATTGCTGAAGATGCACGTACACTTGCAATCACGGTTTTTGATAAAGAGCTGACGCCGAAAGTAGAAAAAGCGATCATGACGTCTGACCTGGGTCTAAACCCTATGTCAGCTGGCACTATCATCCGCGTTCCACTTCCACCGCTAACGGAAGAACGTCGTAAAGACCTAGTTAAGATCGTCCGTGGTGAAGCTGAAGGTGGTCGTGTTGCTGTTCGTAACATCCGTCGTGACGCAAACAACGATCTTAAAGCGCTTCTAAAAGATAAAGAAATCTCTGAAGATGAAGATCGTAAAGCACAAGACGAAATTCAAAAGCTAACTGACGTTGCAGTTAAGAAGATCGATGAAGTTCTTGCTGCAAAAGAAAAAGAGTTGATGGAAGTTTAATACTCCCACACACATCACTGTTGGAAAACGCTGTGCTCACAGCTCAGCGTTTTTTTATGTTAGTCTATCCAACTGATGGAACTCAATTAACTCCCTATGCAAAATTCTCAAGCCTTCTCTGACTCCCTTCCTAAGCATATTGCCATCATTATGGACGGTAATGGCCGTTGGGCTAAGTCCAAAGGAAAACCTCGCGTATTTGGTCATAAAAAAGGCGTTAGTGCCGTTCGTAAGACCGTGGCTGCTGCTTCAAAACTAGGCATTAGAGCCATGACGCTGTTTGCTTTTAGTAGTGAAAACTGGCGTCGTCCGGAGGAAGAAGTGGGTCTTTTGATGGAACTGTTTATCACGGTCCTGTCTAGTGAAGTAAAAAAACTACACAAAAATAACTTACGGTTGCGCGTGATCGGTGATACCAGTCGATTTAGTGAGCGTCTACAAAAGAAAATTGTAGAAGCAGAAAACCTAACGGCAGATAACACGGGTATGGTGATCAACATTGCAGCCAACTATGGCGGTAAATGGGATATCACAGAAGCTGCTAAAATGTTAGCGCTAAAAGCACGTAACGGTGAAATTCGTGTAGAGGATATCAATGAGCAGCTAATCACTGAGCATTTGACCATGGCAGACCTACCGGAAGTGGATCTTTTAATTCGCACCAGTGGAGAGTGCCGCATCAGCAACTTTATGTTGTGGCAAATGGCTTATGCAGAAATGTACTTTACACCAGAGTACTGGCCAGAATTCGATGAAGACAGTTTGGTAGAAGCTGTGACTTGGTTTATCAACCGAGAACGTCGTTTTGGCTGTACAGGTGAACAAATAAAGGCATTGATGGCAGCTCAATAAGGACTAGTTAGTTTGAAACAGAGAATAATAACAGCACTAATTTTAGCTCCCCTGGTTATTTTAGGCATTTTTAAATTACCGCTAATGGGCTTTATTGCCGCTTTAACTGCAATAACGCTATTAGGTTTTTGGGAGTGGACTCAGTTTACAGGAAGCAACTCTCGCATTGCTGCCCTTGTGCCGGCAATCATTATTACCGGACTTAGTTTTCTATACATCTCGCCTGATGCATATAGCCTCAATCACTTAACGACACCTCATTATGTCGTCTTGGGTATTGGTTTTGTTTGGTGGATTATTGCTAGCTTAATGGCGATTACTTACCCCAAAACGACGAAATCTTGGCAAAGTAATCTTGTTTTACGTCATGTATTTGGTTTTCTGACATTAATCCCATTCCTTTGGAGTGTGATTATTCTCAGAGCGTATGACATCACTGTAGATCCATACCACGGCGCAAAGCTTGTGTTGTACGTTTGTTTCTTGGTATGGGCTGCAGATAGCGGCGCCTACTTTGCAGGCAAAAGCTTAGGCAAACGTAAGATGGCTCCTCATGTAAGCCCCAATAAAACAATTGAAGGGCTAATTGGTGGCATTATCACGGCATTAATCGTAGCGTGGGCATTTGCTGATTGGTTCGATATCCAGTTCACTAGCCCTGTCCATATGGTGCTGATTACGCTGGTTACTGTCGTTATTTCAGTGCTTGGTGATCTGGTTGAAAGTATGTTCAAACGTGTCTCAGGCATTAAAGACAGCAGTAACATTATCCCAGGGCACGGTGGTGTGCTAGATCGTATCGACAGCCTAACCGCAGCATTCCCAGTTTTTGCTCTTCTTTACTACGTATTCTAATTTATCAGGAGCGGCGTCGTCGCTCCTGAGCTTTCTAACGGTCTTACAACATGCAAAAGTTAACGATTCTTGGTGCTACTGGATCAATTGGTGCAAGCACGCTTAAAGTGGTCGAACAAAACCCAGATCTGTTTTCTGTCGTTGCCTTAGCGGCAAGCACTAACGTTGAAAAGATGATCGGTTTATGTCGTCAGTGGCAACCTAAATATGCGGTCATGGCAGATAAAGCTGCGGCGTCTCAACTTCAAGCTGAGCTACACTCGGTTTCGCCAGGTACCGAAGTGCTAGGTGGTGTTGATGCGCTATGCCATATTGCTTCGCTGGACGAGGTCGACAGTGTAATGGCTGCTATTGTTGGAGCAGCTGGCTTATTGCCTACCATGGCTGCCGTGAAAGCAGGTAAGCGAGTCTTGTTGGCAAATAAAGAAGCACTTGTAATGTCAGGCCAGCTATTTATTGATGCCGTTGAAGAATTTGGCGCAGAGCTACTTCCCGTCGACAGTGAACACAACGCCATTTTCCAATGTTTACCACAGCAAGTACAAACCAATCTGGGTCGTTGCAATTTACAAGAACATGGCATTTCTCATATTTTGTTGACTGGATCTGGTGGTCCTTTCCGTTACACTGACATCGCAGAACTGGAACAGGTGACACCCGCTCAGGCGATCGCTCATCCAAACTGGTCGATGGGGCCAAAAATTTCTGTTGATTCTGCCACGATGATGAATAAAGGCCTTGAGTATATCGAAGCTAAGTGGCTATTTAATGCTGCTCGCGAACAACTGAAGGTGATTATTCATCCTCAATCTGTGATTCATTCTATGGTTCAGTATCGTGATGGTTCGGTCTTGGCACAAATGGGAGAAGCGGATATGGCGACGCCAATTGCGCTCACCATGTCATACCCGTCAAGAGTAGAAGCTGGGGTTAAGCCGCTAGACTTCACGAAAGTTGGTGAGCTGACGTTTTTGCAGCCTGACTTTGCTCGTTACCCATGTTTAAAACTCGCAATTGATGCTTGTTATGAAGGTCAACACGCAACAACGGCACTGAATGCAGCTAATGAAGTCGCTGTTGATGCATTTTTAAATAACAGACTAGGTTTTACCGATATTGCTCGCATCAATGAGTCTGTGTTGAATAAAATCAACGCAAGCTGCAAGGCTGAGAATGCGAATAGCTTGGAAAGCTTGCTCGAGCTAGATAGAATGGCACGAACTATTGCCCTAGAAACCATACGCGAGCGTAGCTGATGACTGGTATATTGTGGAATCTCATTTCTTTTATCGTCGCACTGGGCATTCTTGTTGCCGTGCACGAATTTGGGCATTTTTGGGTTGCGCGCCGTTGCGGCGTTAAAGTTGAAAAGTTTTCAATCGGTTTCGGCAAGTCTATTTGGAGTAAAGTAGGCAAAGACGGAACGGAGTACAGCATCTCAATGATCCCTCTCGGCGGCTATGTGAAAATGGTTGATAGCCGTGTCGATGAGGTGCCAGAACATGAGAAGCACCTAGCGTTTGATAAGAAGCCGTTATGGAAGCGAACCTCTATTGTTGCGGCTGGCCCCATCTTTAATTTTCTTTTCGCAATTTTTGCCTATTGGCTGGTATTTCTAATAGGTATCCCAGCTGTTAAGCCTGTAATTGGTGAAGTTACGCCCAATTCGATTGTTGCGGAAGCTGGAATTGAATCTGGAATGGAACTTAAATCGATATCTGGTATCAAAACTCCGGATTGGGAATCAGTAAATATGGGATTGATTTCTCATATTGGCGATGATTTGATGACGGTAACACTAACGTCAGCGAATGAAGTTGGTTCAGAAGTAACGAAAACGCTCGATTTACGTGAGTGGAAGTTCGACCCAGAAACTCAGTCAGCGATGCAGTCGTTAGGTTTTGCTCCGTATACACCGGAGGTGTATCGAGTTATCGAGCAGGTCTCGCAAGGTGGAGCGGCGGAAAAAGCCGGTGTGCTTCCAGGTGATGAGGTTGTCGCAATTGGTCAACAACGCGTAACCGAATGGAAGCAAGTGGTTGAAGCGGTTCGTTCTAATCCTGATACACCGCTTGAATTGACGGTGTTACGTCAGGGTTATGAGCAAACATTGACGCTGACGCCCGGTAGCCGTGAGCTAGCTAACAAAGAAGTCGTTGGTTTTGCAGGTATTGCACCTAAAGTCGCAGAATGGCCAGAAAGTTATCGCTTCGATCTTCAGTTTGGTGTATTCGAGTCAATAGGTAAAGCAGTAGACAAAACTGGCCAAGTCATTGGTTTGACAATCAGCATGCTTAAGAAGCTGATTGTTGGAGACGTTGGTCTGAATAATCTGAGTGGACCAATATCAATAGCCAAAGGCGCAGGCGCGACAGCAGATTATGGTTTGGTCTACTTTTTAGGTTTTCTCGCTCTAATTAGTGTTAACCTAGGTATTATTAACCTCGTTCCTTTACCAATGTTGGATGGCGGTCATTTGTTGTTTTTTGCAATTGAAGCAGTCATTCGACGTCCTGTTCCTGAGAAAGTGCAGGAAATGGGCTTTAGAATTGGTGGTGCGATCATCTTCTCGCTCATGGCGTTAGCGCTATTTAATGATTTTACTCGTCTGTGATAGTTCAGAGACAAAAGCAGTAGCAAGGAATAATTAGAACAAGTATGGCGATTAAGCGAATTCTATTTGCAAGTTTACTGGCGACCAGTGTATCTGCAAATGGAGCAGAGAACTTCGTAGTTCAAGATATTGAAATCGATGGATTGCAGCGTGTAGCACTGGGTGCTGCATTGTTGAAAATGCCTGTACGTGTCGGTGATACCATTGGCCAAGGCGATGTTGCAGAAATTATCCGCGCCCTGTATGCATCTGGTAACTTTGAAGATGTGAAAGTGTTGCGTGACGGTGGTGTTCTGATGGTTCAAGTCAAAGAACGTCCTACCATTGCAAGCATCTCTTTTTCAGGTAACAAAGCAATCAAGGACGAGCAGCTACAAGAAAACCTGAACGCGTCTGGCGTTCGTGAAGGTGAAGCGCTTGACCGCACCACGCTAAGCAACATTGAAAAAGGCTTAGAAGACTTTTACTACAGCGTAGGTAAATACAACGCAACAGTAAAAGCGGTGGTTACTCCACTACCACGTAATCGTTCTGACCTTAAGTTTGTCTTTACTGAAGGTGTGTCGGCAAAAATTCAGCAAATCAACTTTATCGGTAATGAAGTGTTCAGTGATGAAGAACTGCTTTCGCGCTTTAACTTAAATGTTGATGTGCCGTGGTGGAATTTCCTTTCTGATGAAAAGTATCAAAAGCAAGTCCTTGCAGGTGATATTGAAGCACTCAAATCATTCTACCTGGATCGTGGTTACTTAAAATTTAACGTTGATTCGACACAAGTTGCAATCTCTCCTGACAAGAAAGGGGTATACATTACTCTTGGTCTAGAAGAGGGCGAGGTTTACACCGTTAAGGACGTGAAGTTCCGTGGTGATTTGATTGGTGAGGAAGCGACGTTCGAAAGACTTGTGCCATTTGAAGACAATGAGACATACAACGGCTCGTTGGTGACTTCAATGGAAGAAGGAATTAAGCGTGTGCTTGGTGAGTCCGGTTATGCTTATCCTCAAGTGAATACCATTCCAGAGTTTGACGACGAGAATCAAGAAGTTTCTTTGGTCGTTAACGTAGACCCGGGTAACCGAATTTATGTTCGTGATATTCGCTTCACGGGTAATAACTCAACCAAAGATGAAGTCCTTCGTCGTGAAATGCGTCAGATGGAAGGCAGTTGGTTGAACTCGAAATCGATTGAAACGGGTAAAACTCGTCTAAATCGTTTGGGCTACTTTGAAAATGTTGAAGTACAGACGGTTCGAGTTCCTGGTAGTGATGATCAAGTTGACCTAGTTTACTCTGTCAAAGAAGCGAACTCTGGTAGCGTTAACTTCGGTGTTGGCTACGGTACAGAATCGGGTGTGAGCTTCCAGGTTGGCCTGCAACAAGATAACTTTATTGGTAGCGGTAACCGTGTTGGTATCAACGCGATGATGAATGACTACCAGAAAAACATCAGTCTTGATTACCGTGATCCGTACTGGAACTTAGACGGTGTAAGCTTAGGTGGTAAGGTTTTCTATAACGAATTTGAAGCTAAAGAAGCCAATATCGTTGACTATACCAACGAAAGCTATGGCGCGAGCTTAACGTGGGGTTTCCCATTCGATGAGTTGAACCGTTTTGAATTCGGTGTCGGTTATACGCACAACAAGATCGGTAACTTATCGCCTTACTTACAGGTAGAGCAGTTCTTACGAGCACAAGCAGACAACATTGATTCTAGTGGAGCGTTGAACACAAACGATTTCGACTTCAATATCTCTTGGACACGTAATAACTTAAACCGTGGCTATTTCCCTACGGCAGGTAACCATCAGCGTGCATTCTATAAAATGACCGTACCTGGCTCTGACGTTCAATACTTCAAAATGCAGTACGATGTTCGTCAGTATTTGCCATTGACTAAAAAGCACGAGTTTACCCTCTTGTTCCGTGGCCGCTTAGGTTACGGTAATGGTTACGGTCAAACGGATGGCAACGATAACTTGTTCCCATTCTACGAAAACTACTACGCAGGTGGCTTTACATCGCTTCGTGGCTTTGGCTCAAACTCTGTTGGTCCTAAAGCGGTTTACCGTGATACATCTGGTTCAAACAATGGCGCAGATACAGCAACAGATGACTCTGTTGGTGGTAACGCCGTAGCGCTAGCAAGTGTTGAGTTGATTGTCCCAACACCATTTGCATCAGAAGAAGTACAAAACCAAATTCGTACCAGTATCTTCTTTGATATGGCAAGTGTTTGGGATACGGAGTTTGACTACCGCGATTCAGGTGCGGAATATGGTGACCGTTACTACTACGATTACTCAGATCCAACCAACTACCGCTCTTCTTACGGTGCGGCGTTGCAGTGGATGTCTCCAATGGGGCCACTAGTATTCTCACTAGCGAAACCAATTAAGAAATTTGATGGCGATGATGAAGAGTTCTTCACATTCACTATCGGTAGAACTTTCTAAAGAGGAAAATATTTTGAATAAAATGATCAAAGCGGCTGGGATTGGCCTTCTTGTACTGAGCTCTTCAATGTTTGCAAATGCGGCAGAAGCTGCACAGAAAATTGCTTACGTAAATACAGCTCAAGTTTTTCAAGCTCTTCCTCAACGTGAAGTTGTATTACAAAAAATGCAGAAAGACTTCAAAAGCAAAGCTGATGAACTGAAGTCAATCCAAGCACAAGCTAAAACAAAGATTGAGAAGCTACAACGTGACGGCGAGCTTTTGGGTCAAGACGAAGTTGAAAAGCTACGTATCGATATCGCGAAACTCGACAGCGAGTACAAAGTGAAAGCACAAGCACTTGAAAAAGCAAGTGCGCGTCGTGAAGCTGAAGAAAAAGCGAAGCTTTTCAAAACGATTCAAGATGCAGTTAAGAAAGTCGCAGACAAAAATGGTTACGATCTTGTGATTGATATCTCTGCTTTGCAGTACGGCAAGCCAGAATACAATATCTCTGAAGACGTAATTAAAGCTCTAAAATAAGAAGTTATGAAGACATTAACATTAGCCGAATTGGCGACAATTACCGGGGGGGAGCTGTTTGGTGACGAGTCTCTCGTTGTAAGCCGTGTTGCTCCAATGGATAAAGCACAAGAAGGTGACGTAACCTTCTTGTCTAACCCAAAATACGCAAAACACCTTTCTGAGTGCCAAGCTACCGTTGTTATGGTAAAGGCTGAGCATAAAGATCAATGCGTTGGAAATGCGCTAGTGGTTTCAGACCCTTATGTCGCATTTGCTCGTGTGGTCCAAGCGATGGATACCACACCAAAACCGGCAGACGATATTGCACCAAGTGCTGTGATTGCCGCTGACGTTAAAATGGGTGAGAACGTTACAATCGGCGCTAATGCCGTGATTGAAACGGGTGTGGAACTCGGCGACAACGTAAGCGTTGGCGCTGGTTGTTTTATCGGTAAGAACGCCAAGCTAGGGAATAACACCAAGCTTTGGGCTAATGTCACTATCTATCATGAAGTGTCATTGGGTGATGACTGTCTTGTTCAATCGGGCACTGTCATTGGTTCTGATGGCTTCGGTTATGCGAATGACAAAGGTGAGTGGATCAAAATCCCTCAGCTTGGTTCAGTGCGTATCGGTAACCGCGTTGAGATTGGTGCTTGTACTACGATTGACCGCGGTGCACTCGAAGATACTATCATTGAAGACAATGTCATTCTGGATAACCAACTTCAAATCGCGCACAACGTGCAGATCGGATATGGTACCGTGATGCCTGGTGGTACTATTGTCGCGGGCAGTACAAAAATTGGTAAGTACTGCCAGATTGGCGGCGCGTCTGTTCTGAATGGCCATATCACTATCGCAGATGGTGTGGCGATTACAGGTATGGGCATGGTAATGCGCAGTATCGAAGAAAAAGGCCTTTACTCATCAGGTATTCCACTACAAACGAACAGAGAGTGGCGTAAAACTGCAACTCGAGTTCACCGTATTGATGAGATGAATAAGCGCCTAAAAGCGGTTGAAAAACAGCTGGAACAGAAAGAAGAAATTTAGAACAAGTTATCTTTCGCTCTGTATTTAACGTGAAAGCTAACAGGCTCTAGTTCCATATTCTGTACGAAGACTCGCGAAATGCGGGTCTTTTTCTTCTATAATGACGCGCTCTAAGTAGATTTAACTCCAAGATGGTGCGTATTTTGCTAGTATATTGCAAAGCGATTCGGCTTTACGACCTGTTGCCACGTTTGCCATCTTGGCGGCAAAAAATTGATATAGGAAGACGACTTTGACTACTGAAAAGAAAACGATGAACATCTCTGAAATTCAAGAGCTACTACCTCATCGCTACCCATTCTTATTGATCGACCGAGTGATAGACTTCCAAGAAGAGAAGTACCTTCACGCGATTAAAAACGTGTCGGTTAACGAACCTCAGTTCACAGGTCACTTTCCTCAACTACCAGTATTCCCAGGTGTTTTGATTTTAGAAGCAATGGCTCAGGCAACAGGCTTACTTGCATTTAAATCATTTGGTGCACCAACAGAAAATGAACTGTACTACTTTGCAAGCGTAGACGGCGCGAAATTCCGTAAACCAGTGGTTCCGGGCGACCAATTGGTTATTGAGGTAGAATTTCTGAAAGAACGTCGCGGCATTGCTGCATTTAGCGGTGTAGCAAAAGTTGACGGTGAAGTGGTATGTTCTGCAGAACTGAAGTGTGCTCGTCGAGAGTTTTAATATGATTCATGAAACCGCTAAAATCCACCCGGCAGCGGTGGTAGAAGAGGGCGCCAAAATTGGTGCTAACGTAACAGTAGGTCCTTTTACGTACATCACCTCTACGGTTGAAATTGGTGAAGGCACAGAAGTGATGTCTCACGTTGTGATCAAAGGTCACACAACTATTGGCAAAGATAACCGTATTTTCCCACATGCTGTCATTGGTGAAGAAAACCAAGACAAAAAATACGGTGGTGAAGACACAACTGTGGTTATCGGTGACCGTAACGTCATTCGTGAAGCGGTCCAAGTTCACCGCGGCACAGTGCAAGACAAAGCAACCACGATCATTGGTGATGACAACTTATTGTGTGTGAATGCACACGTTGCGCATGATGTTGTTATTGGTAACCATACTCATATCGGTAATAACTCGATTCTTGGTGGTCACGTTACTGTTGATGATTATGCCGGTGTGATGGCACTGTCTGCGATTCATCCGTTTTGTACAGTGGGCGCTTACGCGTACATTGGCGGCTGTTCAGCAGTGGTGCAAGATGTCCCAGCTTACGTACTCGCGCAAGGTAACCACGCCACACCTTTCGGCTTGAACCTTGTTGGCTTGAAGCGTAATGGCTTTGAGAAACCAGAGATTCGTGCGCTACAAAAAGCGTATAAAGAAATCTACCGTTCAGGTAAGACGCTAGAAGAAGTGAAGCCTATTCTAGCTGAAATGGCTCAAGAGTGGCCAGCAGTGAAGCGTTTCTCAGATATTCTGGAAACGACGGAACGTGGCATTATTCGTTAATTGGCGAATGAACCAATAAATAAAAAGATCGTGACCGAATTTGAGGTTACGATCTTTTTGTGTTTTATGGATAAGGCAAACCGTTATCCATAGCGCACAGGAAAAATAGCGAAGTAGATATGGAAAGACCATTACGTATTGGCATCATTGCCGGAGAATTGTCTGGCGATACGCTAGGTGAAGGCTTTATCAAAGCAGTAAAGCAACAATATCCAGACGCAGAGTTCGTAGGCATTGGCGGTCCGAAAATGATAGCCCAAGGTTGCGAGTCTCTGTTTGATATGGAAGAGCTTGCGGTGATGGGATTAGTCGAGGTTTTAGGTCGCTTACCGAGACTTCTTAAAGTGAAAGCTGAGCTCGTTCAGTATTTTACTCAGAATCCGCCTGATGTTTTCATCGGGATCGATGCTCCTGACTTCAACTTACGCCTGGAGCTTGACCTCAAGCAAGCGGGCATTAAAACCGTTCATTACGTAAGTCCGTCTGTTTGGGCTTGGCGTCAGAAGCGCATCTTTAAAATAGAAGCGGCAACGAACTTGGTGCTAGCATTTCTTCCGTTTGAGAAAGCGTTCTACGACAAATTTAATGTACCTTGCGAGTTCATTGGTCATACCTTGGCTGATGCCATCCCACTAGAATCAGAACAAGCGCCTGCACGTGAGTTGCTTGGTTTAGAACAAGATAAAAAGTGGCTTGCTGTCCTGCCAGGCAGTCGTGGTAGCGAGTTAAAAATGCTCTCAGAGCCATTTATTGAAACCTGCAAGTTACTCCATAAAAAATTTCCAGAACTGGGGTTTGTTGTCGCGCTTGTTAATCAAAAACGCCGTGAGCAGTTTGAACAAGCATGGAAAGTGCTCGCACCAGAATTAGACTTCAAGTTAGTTGATGACACCGCACGCAACGTCATCACCGCATCCGATGCCGTGATGCTGGCCTCCGGTACCGTAGCGTTGGAGTGTATGCTTCTCAAGCGTCCAATGGTGGTGGGTTATCGTGTGAATGCATTTACTGCTTTCTTAGCTAAACGTCTATTGAAAACGAAGTATGTGTCATTGCCGAATATCTTGGCGGATGATGAGCTCGTCAAAGAATATCTACAAGATGAGTGCACACCAGACAATTTGTTTACTGAGGTTTCTCGCTTATTGGAACGCGACAATAAACCGATGTTAGATAAGTTTACGGAAATGCATCATTGGATCCGTAAAGATGCGGATCAACAAGCCGCAAACGCGGTTCTAAAACTGATTGAAAAATAGAGATTTATCATGGCTGTTAAACCAAAAGCGACCAAAACCAAAGTTGAACTCCCTCCGTTTGAATATCCGCAAGGTTATCAGCTTGTGGCCGGAGTCGACGAGGTAGGACGTGGCCCTTTGGTAGGAGACGTCGTCACCGCTGCGGTTATCCTTGATCCTAACAATCCTATTGAAGGGTTGAACGATTCGAAAAAATTGACCGAAAAGAAACGCATGGCGCTGCTTCCTGAAATCAAAGAAAAAGCATTGGCGTGGGCGGTCGGGCGTTGTTCTCCTGAAGAAATCGATCAACTGAATATTTTGCAGGCGACTATGGTTGCGATGCAGCGTGCAGTGGCGGGGTTACAGGTTCAACCTGATTTGGTGTTGATTGATGGTAACCGTTGTCCGGAGCTGCCAATGGATGCTCAAGCTGTAGTAAAAGGCGATCTACGTGTTGCCGAAATCAGTGCGGCTTCAATTATTGCCAAAGTCGTGCGTGACCAAGAGATGGAAGAGTTGGATAAACTTCATCCACAATTTGGCTTCGCGAAGCACAAAGGTTACCCAACTAAAGCGCACTTTGAAGCGATTGAGCAACACGGAGTGATCAGTGAGCACCGCAAGAGTTTCAAGCCAGTAAAAAAAGCGTTAGGCATAGAATAATCAAACGATCTAATTGGTGTTATAAACCCAACCTCTTTAGGTTAGAATCCCCAACAAAATAGAGTTACACGGTACCTGTTAATGTCAGATCCCAAATTCATCCACCTGCGTGTTCATAGTGACTTCTCGATGGTGGATGGCCTCAACAAAGTTCCGCCAATCGTAAAGAAAGTTGCTGAGCTCGGTATGCCCGCAATGGCGTTGACCGACTTTACCAACCTATGTGGTTTGGTGAAGTTTTACGGTACGGCGCATGGCAGTGGTGTTAAACCGATCATTGGTGCTGACTTTAAAATGCAGTCGGACGAGTTTGGTGAAGAGCTGACACAAGTGACTTTGCTTGCGGCGGATAATGTAGGTTATAAGAACCTGACGTTATTGATATCAAAAGCGTACTTACGCGGACATGTTCAACACCACCCAGTGATTGACAAAGCCTGGTTGGCTGAAATGTCTGAAGGCCTGATTGTATTATCCGGCGGTAAAAGCGGGGAAATTGGTCGCGGCCTTTTGAAAGGCAACCGTCAAATAGTGCAAGGGTGTGTTGATTTCTATAAACAGCATTTTCCAGATCGCTTTTATCTTGAGCTACTTCGTACCGGTCGTCCAGATGAAGAAACTTATCTTCACTTTGCGGTTGAATTGGCAGAGCAGCAAGACTTGCCAGTAGTGGCGACCAATGAAGTTGTATTCCTGAGCCCAGACCTATTTGATGCTCATGAAATACGCGTAGCGATTCACGATGGTTACACATTAGAAGATCCGCGCAGGCCAAAAAACTACAGTCCGCAGCAATATCTTCGTACAGAAGAAGAAATGTGCGAGCTGTTTGCTGATATTCCTGAAGCGTTAGAAAACAGTGTCGAGATAGCGAAGCGTTGTAACGTGACTGTACGCTTAGGGGAGTACTTCCTACCAGCCTTCCCAACTGAAGGGATGAAAGAGACTGAGTTCTTAGTCATGAAATCCCGAGAGGGCTTGGAAGAGCGTTTAGAGTTCCTATTTCCAGATGAGGAAGAGAGGAAACGTCGCCGCCCTGAATATGATGAACGTCTTCAGATAGAGCTAGATGTTATCAACCAAATGGGATTCCCTGGTTACTTCTTGATCGTAATGGAGTTCATCCAGTGGTCAAAAGATAATGGAATTCCTGTAGGTCCTGGACGTGGTTCCGGTGCCGGCTCTTTGGTGGCTTACGCATTAAAAATCACCGACCTGGATCCATTAGAATACGACTTGCTGTTCGAACGTTTCTTGAACCCAGAGCGTGTTTCGATGCCCGATTTCGACGTCGATTTCTGTATGGATAAACGTGACCAGGTTATTGACCACGTTGCGGAAATGTACGGTCGCGACGCGGTATCTCAGATCATCACGTTTGGTACGATGGCGGCAAAAGCGGTAATCCGTGACGTTGGCCGCGTATTGGGCCACCCATTTGGTTTTGTTGATCGTATTTCAAAGCTGATCCCGCCCGATCCAGGCATGACGCTAGATAAAGCGTTTAAAGCTGAACCTGCACTACCTGAATTGTATGAGGCCGATGAGGAAGTTAAAGAACTCATCGACATGTGTCATATTTTGGAAGGCTGTACGCGAAACGCCGGTAAACACGCTGGTGGTGTTGTAATTTCACCTACAACAATTACCGATTTTGCGCCAATTTATGCAGACGCTGAAGGTCACTTCCCGGTTACTCAATTTGATAAAAACGATGTTGAGACCGCTGGCCTAGTTAAGTTTGACTTCTTGGGTTTACGTACCTTAACCATTATTGACTGGGCGTTAGGGCTGATTAACCCACGTCTAGAGCGAGAAGGTAAAGAACCGGTTCAAATTGAATCCATACCGTTAGAAGACCCTGCCTCTTTCCGTTTGTTGCAAAACTCTGAAACGACAGCAGTATTCCAGCTTGAATCTCGAGGCATGAAAGAGCTGATTAAACGACTTCAGCCAGACTGTTTCGAAGACATCATCGCATTGGTAGCACTCTTCCGTCCGGGTCCTTTGCAATCGGGCATGGTAGATAACTTTATCGACCGTAAACATGGTCGAGAAGCGATCTCTTATCCAGATGAAAAGTGGCAACACGAGTCGCTAAAAGAGACGCTTGATCCAACCTACGGCATCATCCTGTATCAAGAGCAGGTAATGCAGATTGCGCAGATCTTAGCAGGTTACACGCTAGGTGGTGCGGACATGCTTCGTCGTGCAATGGGTAAGAAAAAGCCAGAAGAGATGGCAAAACAACGTGCTATCTTTGAAGAAGGTGCGATAAAGAACGGTATCGATGGCGAGTTGGCGATGAAAATCTTCGACTTGGTAGAGAAGTTCGCCGGTTATGGTTTTAACAAATCGCACTCTGCTGCTTATGCATTGGTTTCTTATCAAACTCTTTGGCTGAAAACACATTATCCTGCCGAATTTATGGCTGCGGTAATGACAGCCGATATGGATAACACGGAAAAAGTCGTTGGCTTGGTCGATGAGTGTTTCCGTATGAAGCTTACCGTGCTGCCACCAGACATCAACTCTGGCCTATATCGCTTTAATGTTGATGAAAATGGCGCAATTGTTTACGGTATTGGTGCGATAAAAGGGGTTGGTGAGGGCCCTATCGATGCGATTCTTGAGGCGAGAAATAAAGGTGGTCACTTTAAAGACCTATTTGATTTCTGTGCTCGAGTTGATCTAAAACGCGTCAATAAACGAGTGATAGAGAAGCTGATTTACGCGGGCGCGTTGGATCGACTAGGCCCACACCGTGCGGCGATGATGGCGTCACTCAATGATGCGGTAAAAGCAGCAAGTCAACATCACCAAGCTGAGGCGTTTGGTCAAACGGATATGTTTGGTGTGCTAACGGATGCACCTGAAGAAGTAGAGCATAAGTATACGCAGGTTCCGCCTTGGCCAGAAAAAGTGTGGTTAGAGGGCGAGCGTGATACCCTAGGTCTATATTTGACAGGGCACCCAATTAACGCCTACGTAAAGGAACTAAACAAATACACCAGTTGTCGACTAAAAGACGCAACGCCCACTCGCCGCGATCAATCTGTCACGGTAGCCGGCCTGGTTATTGCCGCTCGTGTAATGACGACCAAGCGTGGTACACGAATTGGTATTATGACACTGGATGACCGAAGTGGCCGCATGGAAGTGATGTTGTTCTCTGATGCGCTGGATCGATACGCTGAACTTCTCGAAAAAGACAGAATTTTGGTCGTTTCTGGACAGGTCAGCTTTGATGACTTCAACGGTGGCCTTAAAATGTCGGCGCGTGAAGTTATGGATCTCGGCAGTGCGCGCGAGAAATACGCTCGTGGTTTGTCGGTATCGATAGATGCAAATCAGATCAACGATCAGTTTTTTGAGCAGTTCAGCCGTATTTTAGAACCGCACAAAGCCGGAACCGTACCCGTCAATGTATACTACCAGCGTGCCGACGCCAGAGCGCGGTTAACATTGGGCACCGAGTGGCGAGTAACGCCAAGTGATACATTACTCGACGATTTAAAACAGTTGCTTGGCAAAAGCCAGGTAGAACTCGAATTTAACTAAAAATTCAGCGCAATATGTTAGACGCTGAGTAAACAAGGATTCATAGATGAGCCTAAACTTTCTTGAATTTGAAAAGCCAATTGCAGAACTAGAAGCGAAAATTGAAGCATTACGTGATGTCTCTCGTCACGGTGGTGATTCTGCGATTGACCTGGATAAAGAAATCGAACAGCTTGAGAAGAAAAGCTTAGAGCTGAAGAAAAAAACCTTCAGTGACCTAGGTGCATGGGAAACAGCTCAACTGGCTCGTCACCCACTACGTCCTTACACGCTGGATTACATCCAACACGCTTTTGAGGAGTTTGATGAATTAGCGGGTGACCGCGCGTTTGCAGACGACAAAGCGATTGTGGGTGGCATGGCTCGCCTTGAAGGCCGCCCTGTGATGATCATTGGTCACCAAAAAGGTCGTGAAACCAAAGAGAAAGTGAAACGTAACTTTGGTATGCCAAAACCAGAAGGTTACCGTAAAGCGCTACGTTTGATGGAAATGGCAGAGCGTTTCAACATGCCGATCATCACATTTATCGACACGGCTGGCGCGTATCCAGGTGTGGGCGCAGAAGAGCGTGGTCAATCTGAAGCGATCGCGAAGAACCTAAAAGTGATGTCTGGTCTTAAAGTGCCAGTCATCTGTAACGTTGTTGGTGAAGGCGGTTCTGGTGGTGCACTAGCAATCGGTGTAGGCGACTATGTGAACATGCTTCAGTACTCTACGTACTCAGTAATTTCTCCTGAGGGTTGTGCTTCAATCTTATGGCGTGATTCAGACAAAGCGCCACAAGCGGCAGAGGCAATGGGCCTAACTGCTCCGCGTCTTAAAGAGCTTGAACTGATCGACGAAATCATCGAAGAGCCACTAGGCGGCGCTCATCGCGATCATGTTCAAATGGCAGCGAATATGAAAGCGACACTACTTCGTCAGCTAGAAGATCTAGAACAACTGGATGAAGAGACGCTACGTGAACGTCGTTACCAGCGCCTAATGAGCTACGGTTACTGTTAATTTCGGTGATTGCTATTAAGCGTTAGCTGATATCTCAAGTGATAACAGTTAAAATAGAAAGGGTTGGATGAGAGTCCAGCCCTTTTTTGTACCTATCGGATCGTTTATGGAATCGCTTTACCTGCATTTTGCTCAAGTTCTCGGCCGCTACTATCAATCAGGCACTAAGGTTGTCTTGGCGTTTAGCGGAGGAGTGGATTCACGTCTTTTACTCGAATTACTCAGTCGCTACCAACAAGCGCACTCTGTAGAGTGTCACGCTGTGTATGTGCACCATGGTTTAAGCTCGAATGCCGATAATTGGGCCGATAAATGCTTACTTTGGGCACAACAAGTGGGGATATCGTGCTCGATCGAGCGAGTGAGCTTAGACATCAGCAATGGTGAAAGTATTGAACTTCTTGCTCGTGAAGCTCGCTACCAAGCCTTAACTAAGTACATTCAAGAAGGCGATATACTGTTGACTGGTCAACATGCCGACGATCAAATAGAGACTTTTCTCCTTGCGCTTAAGCGTGGTAGCGGGCCAAAAGGGTTATCTTCGATGGCGGAGAGTATGCCGTTTTCTTGCGGATCTCTAGTTCGACCATTGCTTACTATCAAGCGGAAGACCATCGAAGACGCCGCTACTAAATTAGGCTTGGAGTGGGTGGAAGACGAAAGCAATCAAGATACCCGTTATGATCGTAACTTTCTTCGTCATTGTGTTGTTCCTGAATTGTCTGGTCGTTGGCCGAGTATCCATCAAGCGGTTCAGCGCAGTGCAAGCTTATGTGCTCAACAAGAAGCGCTATTGGATGAACTATTGAGCGCGGTGTTTGAACGCGCTTTACAAACGGATCTAAGTTTGAGTATTGAAGAACTGGCTAAGCACAGTGAATTAGCACGTGCGCGCTTGATTCGTATGTGGCTAGCTAAGCTTAATACTAGTATGCCGACTCAGGTACAACTCAATCTTATCTGGAATGAAGTGGCATTAGCTCAGCAAGATGCCAACCCCAAACTACAGCTTAAACAAGGTGAAGTGCGCCGTTTTCGAAATCGTCTCTTCTATTGGGTAAAGGAAACGGCTGATGTCACTAAGTGGCAAAGTACGATTCAAGTTGATGCGACTTTGTCGCTGCCTGAGGGACTCGGGGAGCTGACCTTAACGACGAGTTCTAGTAACGCAACGATTGCGCTACCGAGTCAGCCAGAATTGCTTCGCGTGACCTTCAATCCGGAAGGCTTATCAGCGCATCCAACCACGCGTAATCATAGTCGAAAACTGAAGAAGTTATTCCAAGAATACAATGTGCCAAGCTGGCTGCGTCGTCAAATTCCGATTTTAATGTACCAAGACCGAGTCGTTGCTGTGGCAGATCTGTTCGTTGATCAGGCGTTTAATGGTCAAGATTGTGAACTTATTTGGCGCAGGTAATGAAAATTCATGCCACAATGTCGATTATAAAATATAAAAATCCTTAAATAATAATTGATTAGGTGAAGCAATGAAGAAAACAATCATGGGTGCAATGGTGGCGTTAACCATGTTCAGTGGGCAGGCTCTAGCTGCGGGAGATGCTGCAGCAGGTCAAGCAAAGTCGGGAGTATGCGCGGCGTGTCATGGCGCTGATGGTATTGCTGTCATTCCGGGTTACCCAAATCTGAAAGGGCAAAATGAGCAATATATTATCAGTTCAATTAAAGCTTATAAAAATAAAGAGCGAACAGGTGGGCTTGCTGCTGTGATGCAAGCTCAAGCTTCATTGTTGTCTGATGAAGATATCGCTAACCTAGCGGCTTACTACGCAAGTTTGAAGTAAACGCGAGTCTGAAAAAGCTTGGACGGTTGGGCATTGAGCAGTCCTCATTGGGTTTTATCAACTCACGATATTCGCTATGTTAATTTGCTCAGCCTGGATTTTCGCTGGTGGATCAGAGACAAACATTGAATGTTGCGAAACGCTAAACGATAATAAGCGCAATCGATTGAAGCTTAAGGGATGAACATGAAAAAAATTGAAGCGATTATCAAGCCATTTAAACTGGATGATGTTCGAGAAGCGCTAGCTGAAGTTGGCATTACAGGGATGACCGTCTCTGAAGTGAAAGGCTTTGGTCGCCAAAAAGGTCACACCGAGCTTTACCGTGGTGCAGAGTACATGGTGGACTTTCTACCTAAAGTGAAGCTCGAAATCGTTGTAACGGAAGATGTGGCTGATAAATGCGTAGAGACAATCATTGAAACCGCGCAAACTGGTAAGATTGGTGATGGTAAAATATTCGTCACTGATATTGAGCGTGTGGTTCGTATTCGTACTGGTGAAGAAGACGAAGACGCGATCTAAGGTTTCTTGTCACCTGTTTCGTATTTATTATGCTAAAAGGGAGCCAAGTGGCTCCTTTTTTGTTGTTTGCTTATTAGTGAAATCATTTAACCCGAGATTGGTTGTTCTAGATTTGGGGTGCCTACATTCAGGTTTGTCGTATGTTTAAGCGTTTTTTTCTGGCGTTAGCTTTTCTCGTAATGGTGGTATTGGTTGGCTTCCAGGTTATTTTCACCGTACCAGATCAGCCGCAAATTATTACCCAAACAGGTACCGAGCTGACACAAGATATTAGGTGCATCGAATTTAGCGATTCAAAAGCTCTCGATCATGACGGCAAAATCAATGTGCTTGTCTGGAATATCTACAAACAGAACCGGGCTAACTGGCAACGTGCACTCGATGAGTTTTCTGCTGATAAGCAGTTGCTCTTATTGCAAGAAGCCAGCATGACACCATCATTTAAGCAGTGGTTGGTGGATGGTCGCTGGGTTAGTAATCAAGTGAGTGCTTTTAAGGCGCTGGGTAGCGGTGCAGGTGTAATTAGTATTGCTCAAGGGCAACCAGAAAAAGCCTGCGCTTACACCTCTAAAGAGCCGTGGCTGCGCTTACCTAAGTCTGCATTATATAGCCAGTATCACTTGAGTAATGGCGAGAAACTCGCAGTGGTGAATGTACATGCGATTAACTTCACCGTAGGTACAAAAGAGTATATATCTCAGTTAACGGCGCTTGAAATGCTTTTAAAGCATCATGTGGGGCCAATCCTATTCGCTGGAGACTTCAATAGCTGGAGTGAATCTCGCGTTAATGCGATGAGGCAGGCCTTAAAGGCTGCGGACTTACAAGAGGTGACGTTCTTGCCGGATCATCGAGTCCAATTTATAACAGGGTTACCACTGGACCATGTGTTTTACCGAGGTCTGACGCTTAAGTACGCAAAAGCGCCGCAGAGCGACGCTTCCGATCATAACCCATTGTTATTGTCATTTACGTTAAATGACTAGCTTAGGTTACCACAATATAAAGTGCCCAAATAACGTAGAAGAATACCCATGGCAGGCTTGCAATCACCAAAGCTTGGCCACGTTCAAACTCCGTCCACGTCAGTACAACGCCGTAGCCGAGCACAATGTACCAAGGCAAAAGCAAAGGTAACGAGCTAGCGAAATGAGACCATTCGTTAGTAAGAGGCAGCTTTAATAGACCATTGAGGCTATTTAAATCGGCAGCGTAAGTCATTACCTGACCATGCTTGAGTAGCAAGCTCGCGTAGCTTGCTACATCGCCCAATACTGCTGGGAATAAGATAGCACACGATGCGGCAAACCATTTCCAGTAACCGTATTGTTGTTTGCTTGCCTTTGTTGCAAGAAAGAACCAAAGCGCGAGCAATAGTAAGGTGGCAAAGCGGTTGAATATATCATTGATGATCGCGCTTGCCATTAGCGTGTTTGGTTCTAATAGCTCAATCTGCTTTGGGTCGATTTGCTGAAACTGCGCAGCAAGTTGGTCACTGAGCCACGTGAAATCGACATTCGAAAAGTAAGCACCCCAGAATAAAAACGGACTAAGCATCAGAAAGATGAACGGCTGCCATCCCCATCCGCCGCGTTGATAAAGCGCTAGAAAACAAGATGTTGGAGAACGAAAAATGTCCAACAGCATCACAAGTGGATTGCTTGATGGGTTCATACACTTACCTTCGTTACGTCAACGTACAACTTAAGCTTTTGACCTGGTTGTAAGTATTTTTTCTTGTGTAGTGAGTTCCATTTCACGATGTCGTTCGTTTTTACTTTGAACTTGCTTGCAATGCCGCTAATGGTGTCGCCAGAGCGAACGTTGTAGAAAACGGTACGGATCACAGAACCTTTGTCTGAGTCCTTCCAAATCACTAGCTTTTGACCCACACGCAATGGATCTTTCGGGCCCATACCATTCCATTTTGCTAAAGATTTATACGACACTTTATTGTTACGTGCGATTGACCACAAACTTTCTCCAGACTGAACGACATGGGTGAGTTTGAGTTGACCACGAGCACGAGATTGAGTCTTGTTTAATCGGTTTTGTGCCGTTAATGCGTATTTTGCATCGTCTTTTGTTGATGTCGGAATCAACAGGTATTGACCAATACGAATATTGTTATTCGATAGGCCGTTGGCACGTCGAATGACTTTCGTGGTTGTGCCGTATTTATTAGCTAGCACGCTTAAAGAGTCACCAGATTTCACCTTGTAGCGAGCGACCTTCATCCCTTTACCGCGATTTTTCTCCACCTTGGTGAGAAAAGTCTCTTTTTTCTCTACGGGAATCAAAAGTTGGTGCGGCCCCTCAGGCGCTGTCGACCACTGGTTGTATGCAGGGTTGTAACTCTGCAACTCTTTTACGCTAATGCCGGCATAATCTGCGGCAATAGCCAGATCTAACTGCTCTTCTGGATCAACAAGCGTTAGAACAGGCTTGTTTGGAATTGCAGGAATATTAAGTCCGTACTTGTCTTGGTTTGCGATAACGTCAGCCAAGGCCAATAGCTTAGGAACGTAACTGCTGGTCTCTTTTGGTAAGTCTAATGAGAAGAAATCGATAGGTTTACCGAGCTTTTTATTCTTACGAATTGCGCTAGAAACACGGCCACCACCGCTGTTATAAGCGGCGATTGCATGTTCCCAGTTACCATCAAAACGCTCGTTTAGTTGTACTAGGTAGTCCAGCGCTGCATCCGTTGCTGCTGCCACATCTCTGCGACCGTCATACCAGTAGTTTTGCTCTAGTCCCATCATTTTTCCGGTGCCAGGGACAAATTGCCACAACCCAGCCGCACTACCGTGTGAGTAGGCAAAGGCATCGAATGAACTTTCCACTACAGGAAGTAAAGCAAGCTCCATTGGGAGTCCGCGCTCTTCGATACGTTTTGTGATCATGTATAGAAAAGGAGTAGCACGCTTAGATACCGTGTAAAGGTGATTTGGGTGCTTTAAATACCACGTACGGTAGTAGTCCACTTTCTTGTGGTTTGGGATATCCATGTCCAGCTGCATGGCGATACGTTGCCACACATCTTCTTGTTCTTGGGGGGAGAGAACTTTAGGCGCGTCGTTAGCGGATTTTTTTGCTAGTGACGATTTATTGCCCGGTTGAGCTTTTACTGCATTTTGCTTTGCAGTCTGCTCAGATTTATTGGTTTCTGGTGTAGAAGACGTTGAATCTGACTGAGTCAATTGACAGCCAGATAATAACAACGCCAACGCCCAAGTATACTTCAAACGCATGGATTCAGCCTATTTAGGGCCTGTTTATCTTCACCTGCCTGTCGCGCAACGTAATGTGCGTGGCAGTCGCAAGATAATAGACATCTTTTAAACACTAACTAATTTATAGAGGCAAAGAGCTTCTAATTATGCAATGGGGAGAAATTCAAATAGATTTATATCAACCCCAAACGTAAGAGAAGCGCCAGTGGCGCTTCTCGAAAAATCAGTCCCTGATAATACTGGGGTCTTGCAAACTTACAAGCAGAAAATGGTTAAAATTCGTTCTTCCACTCGCGTAAAGCAGTAAAAACCGAGCATGGATCGCTATTTTTAATGCGACTAGCAACAGATTGAACCACGTCAGGGTTAGAGGTTCGCAAGAACGGATTAATCCACTTTTCTTTGCGTATTGTTGTTGGAAGTGTCGGAATGTTGAGTGCTCGCAGTCGGTTTACATCGTCGCGATATTGGCGAAGTTGCTCATTGTCAGGTTCAACCGCTAGAGCAAACGCCACGTTACTCGCCGTGTATTCATGTGCGCAGAAGACTTGAGTTTCTTCTGGTAGAGACGTTAGTTTGCTCAGTGATTCAAACATTTGCTCAGGCGTACCTTCAAAAATACGACCGCAGCCAGCAGAAAAGAGCACATCACCGCAAAACAGTTTTCCGTCCCCAACGTAACCGATATGGCCCAAAGTATGACCGGGTAACCCAAGTACTAAGAAAATCTCACCAAACAACTCTAGCTTGTCGCCTTCTTCCATTGGTGTCGTTAGGGTTGGAATTGGCTCTGATTTTGGGCCCACAACGGCGACGTTAGGAAATGCACGCACTAAGTCTGGAACGCCACCAATGTGATCGTTGTGGTGGTGCGTAATTAAAATCGCTTCTAAAGTTAATTCGTTAGCCTGCAGAAATTCTAATACTGGCTTCGCATCGCCCGGATCAACGACTGCGCAGCGCTTATCGCTATTTTGTATCAGCCAGATGTAATTATCATTAAATGCGGGTATGCTTTTGATCTCTAACACGATTCGTTCTCCGTCACCCATTTTAGTCAGGTGGTTAATGAAACCAGCACTCAGCAACAAAACTATACCACACCCGTCGACTTGGTCAGCAATGAACAACGGTCCGTGGGTGCTTGAGTCAATCCAGACCCGACTTGATGAATGGTGCCCGAAACTCTTCGGCTACCATATGCTCAAACTGGGCGGGTTGAGCTGTGAGCTAACCAGCTGTAATTGTAACATTCAACACCAAGTCAACGTAGATATCCAGAACCCGTTGCATAATGTGATTGCAGATGGTTACGAATTACCCTTTTTGGAAAAAAGCTTTGATGTTGTGATACTCGCTCATCAGCTCGACTATGCAAGCGATCCACACCGTTTGTTGCGTGAAGTCGATAGAGTGATGATGGATGATGGCTATGTAATTATTACTGGATTCAACCCATTAAGCTTGACTGGATTAGCGAGTTTGCTTCCATGGCGTAAACATAATTTGCCTTGGAGTGGACGAATGTTTACGTCGAACCGCATCAAAGATTGGTTAGGGTTACTTAATTATCAAGTGATTCATTGTGATCGTTATGCGCTGTTTCCGATGAAACGTTACCGTACGATGTGGACATGGTTGGAAAATAGTCTTGGTGATTGGGCATCACCCGCTGGGAGTTTGTATTACATAGTCGCGCGGAAACGGACATACCCTCTCAAGCCTATCAAACCGCATTGGCGCTTGAAGAAAAAGCTCACACCACTTGGGGTGATGAATCGAGAGGGTAACACTATGAGGAAAGAATCTCGCTAAGAGGGTTGGTAACCTGTATCTTCCTCAGTTGGGTTTTCTGCAGCAGTACGGGCTAGCTCATCACACATTTCGTTCTCACGATGGCCTGCGTGGCCTTTTACCCAATGCCATTCAACTTGATGGCGTGCGGTTTCTTTGTCTAGAGCTTGCCATAAATCGGCATTCTTCACGGGTTTTTTATCCGCTGTTTTCCAACCACGCTTCTTCCAGTTATGGATCCACTGAGTAATACCTTGGCGCACATATTGGCTGTCAGTCGTTAAAGTGACTTTGCAAGGTTGTTTTAACGTCTGTAGCGCGACGACAGCCGCCAACATTTCCATGCGGTTGTTGGTAGTTAACGTATAGCCTTTGGAAAGTGTCTTTTCTACGTCTTTGTAACGCAATACTATGCCGTAACCACCTGGTCCTGGGTTACCTAAACAAGAACCGTCAGTGAAAATCTCAACGTGTTTGGTCATATTTTTTGGTACTATTAGCCGAAACATTTAATAAAGCATAGTCTGACATACATAACCTTATGAATACCAGCAGCAATTCTGAATATAACCGCATTGTCGTTCTCGATACCGAAACCACAGGTATGAACCGCGAGGGTGGTCCTCACTACATGGGACACCGCATTATTGAAATCGGTGCCGTGGAGATCATCAACCGTAAGCTGACTGGTCGTCACTTCCACGTTTATTTAAAACCCGATCGTGAAATCCAACCAGAAGCGGTTGAAGTTCACGGTATTACGGATGAATTCTTGGTTGATAAACCGGAATACGCGAGCGTGCACCAAGAGTTTCTTGAGTTTATTAAAGGCGCAGAACTTGTTGCCCACAACGCACCCTTCGATACCGGCTTTATGGATTACGAGTTTAGCATGCTCGATCCTAACATCGGCAAAACGGACGACTACTGCAAGGTGACCGACACCCTTGCAATGGCGAAGAAAATCTTCCCTGGTAAGCGAAACAACCTTGATATCTTATGTGAACGTTACGGTATTGATAACTCGCACCGTACACTCCACGGAGCTTTGCTCGATGCGGAGATTCTAGCCGACGTTTACCTCTTTATGACGGGTGGTCAAACGAGTCTAGAATTTAACGCGAATAAACAAGAGGGTGGAGTAGAAACCATTCGTCGTATTGAAGGAAGAAAAGCGCTAAAGGTTTTGCGCGCAAGTGCCGATGAACTAGAAGCTCACCAAAAAAGATTAGAGTTGGTGAACGACTGTATTTGGCATCAATAGGAGAAGCTATGTTGAGGGCTTTGTTGGTCGCGTTTTTAGCGATATGGAGTAGTCTCTCGAGTGCTGCGAGTGAATCTACAATGTCTTTGTTAGACAATCGCTTTCGAGTTGATCCAACCATCGAGCAGATCACGTTTTTGGTTTATCGTGAGCAAAGTTCTCAGCCAGTTGTTTTAGTCCGTCCTGACGGTAAAAAATACTATGCCTGGGGCTCTTACGACAATGTACGTTGGTATCAAGAAGCCTCACTCGATATTATTTCCGTTGATAACCCTATGCCAGGTCCATGGCAGGCTGTGGGGAAAGTTACGCCTAAAAATAACATCCGCTTAATTTCTCACCTAAAGCTCAGTACGGATCTGTTCCCAAACCGATTATATAATGGGGAAGCGCTTAAGTTTACAGCTCGCCTGACCTCCGACGGCAAACCTCTTGTATTGCGCGACTTCCTTGATCGTGTGAATCTGCGCGTGACATTTACCAAGTTTGTCGAAAATGAAGATGAGCTGATCAAAGAAGCACGTCCAGTGCCGATGGTTGTGGGTGAGTTTGCTGATGACGGCCGAGGCTTGGATGAAAAAGCAGGGGATGGTGTGTTTACGGTTCAGCTCCCAATAGACGTTGAGCCTGGTAAGTACCGCGCGCGCATCACGTCTGGCAATGGCGTATTCTTACGAGCGCAAGAACAAGTCATCTTGGTTTATCCGAACCCAATCTCTCGTACTTTTATTCAGGCTCGTAATCCCGATAAGCCACACCAATTAGTGGTGAGTGGCGAGCAAGGTATGATTGCACCAGGCTCTATAGCAGTCACAGTGAAAAAGGACGCTCCCGATGGTTTCATTAGTTACAGCCAAGGACAGGTCTCTAAAGATGGAATGAGAGTTACGTTGAACCTCAATAACGATTCTGAACTTGGTAAGTACGCCTGGCGCGGCGAGATCTTTGCCACTGATTTTGCAACCCAGCGCTCGTTGGCGTTTCCTATCCCAGAGCAAACCTTCAGTGTTGTTGATGAAGTTGATCTAGAAGCTGCTCGAATTGCAAAAGAAGCTGAATTAGCCGAGCAGCGTCGTATTGAAATGGAAAAGCAAATTATCGCTGAGCGGGAGGCTGAGCGTAAGCGCAGCATGATTATTATCGCGGTGGGTAATGTGATAATGCTGCTGATTGTGATCATTGCATGGATAGTCTGGCGCAAAATTAAAGCGAAGCGCGATGCCATGCCAGAGATGCAATTAGAAGTACCAAAGAAATAGTAGTAACACACACATAAAGCGAGAAACGGAGCCAATCGGCTCCGTTTTTTTTCAAGTTACCAAATTGGAAGAAGAAAAATGGATAAATTATGAATATTTAAGTTTACTGTACTCAAATATATGTTTGGGATTTTATATAAATAATATATCATTTTTACTTTCTAAATTGGTTGCATTTTTAATGTGACTAACTTTCAAAATAATCAATTAAAGATAAAGGAATAATGAATAAAATTTTAGCTTTTTTTTGTGCAGTGATAATTGTAGGTTGTTCTTCTATTGATAATGGTATTAATAATCCAGATGCGGGAAGTAATAATTTAAAATCACTTGATACCTTCACTTTTGATCCCTTAAGTAAAATCCAAAAAGTAGAAATACCAACTTATTATGATGGCTTGTTTGATACAGCAAGACCCTATTTAGATGAAAAGTACCCTTACACTTATGTCAGTAAACCTCAAGCATACATAATTGATGACGAGATTATTTCTTTTGCTCCCTGGTTTCCTGTCGAAGGAAGGTTTACGGTTTTTCCAACCGCTCACTATATAGTTATAACTCAAGAAACCGAGAGTGGCTTAGTCTCCGCACGATTTAATCATGAACAAGTAATTAAGCTGTTAAGTGAAGAGTATAAAATTACTGAGCATACAAGTCCGTTTTTTCATTATGTTCTAGAGGTTTCTCCAAGTGAACAAGCCAATTTTGTAGAAGATATCCATAAAAAATTGAGTAGACTTCCTTCAGAATAAGGATTGTTGGTTAAATTTTGATTAATAAAGTCAGGGGTTCTGGCTTTATTGATTGCATGGAGTTCTATTTATATTGATTTGGGCTTTGTAATAGGTAGTACGCCATAATAACAAGAGCCGATCTTGTAGGGTTTCTGGATAAATATTCAGCTGTGCGTGATAAATAAGAATAAGTAAATGCGAGGTCTCTGATGAAATACAAAAAGCGTCAGAAGTATAAATACACTCTCCATTCTGAAGAAAAGATTGAGACTCACATTTCAGTGAGTAACGCGTATGACAGCCCTTTTCTTAGTTTGTCCAAACAAGGCGTGTTAACGATTAAAAAGGGCTATGCATGGGATGGAGCGAGTGGGCCAGCGTTAGACACAAAAAACATTATGAAAGCTTCTTTAGTGCATGATGCTCTTTACCAACTCATGAGGGAAGAGGTGTTGCCTCAAAGTGCTCGAAAGCATGCGGATACGTTGTTGAGAGAAACATGTTTAGAAAAAGGAATGTCTAGCTTCAGAGCAACTTATATCTATTATGGCGTCAGAGTTGTCGGTGGCTTCTTTTCTAGACCTGATACTTTGTGTGCTTAATGGGAACATCTTTCCAACGTTTAACTGTTTATTTATACAGTTTAGTTATGTAAGCTCCAAGGTGATACAAAGGAGTAGTACATAATGACAATAAGATATGAAGAGCATGTGCCAAGCCCGAAAGAATACTGTGATATGCGTGTCAAAGCCGGGCTATCACCCAAATCGTTGAAAGCTGCTGAAATTGGTCTACCCAATTCGTTATATGGCGTATCTATTCGGGATGAAGGAAAGCTCATTGCAATGGGTCGGGTTGTTGGTGACGGGGCGTGTAACTTCGAAATTGTCGACGTTGCCGTTGATTCTGATTATCAAGGTAACGGTTTAGGTAGAAAAGTCATGGAATACATCGACGGTTATCTTTCTTCTGTTGCACTTGAAGGCTCTTACGTTTCTATGATTGCTGATGAACCAATTTTTTACGAAAAGCTTGGTTATAGGCTGGTGGCTCCTAAAAGCCAAGGGATGACAAAAAAGTTTAAGCCAAAGGCGTAATACGTATTCAGCTGTGAAGTAAGCACTAGAAAACAGGAGTTTAATTTCCTGTTTCCTATATTAAATTTCTATTTAAGCCACTTCTGGAATTGGTTTGGGTGGCTGCTCTAAATCAGGCTCTTTTTGAACAGTAGGAATTTGTCCCTCACCCACAGCACTGATGTAACAGCCACTAAGTTTAATAGCAAGGTACATATCGGCTCGCAGTAAGATGCCTCCTTCACTGGTGCTGATACCAGTAAGCTCACACCATTGACGAAGACGTCGTTTCCTTCCTGCGAGGATTAAGCGTACACCTCTCTTTTTCAAAGTATTGTGAATATCTGCCAGTGTTGCCATCACACTGAGATCCAAGTGAGTAAAGCTCGATACGGCGTCGATGACAACGCAACTTGCGTCTTTGTGATGCTCTGCCTGCTCTAACACTCTACGTTTAAAGTAAGGAGCATTGAAGTATGTTAGCGGTGAGTTAAAGCGGTAAATCACCATTCCAGGAATAGGCGAAGCTTTTCCTGAGTCGTCGATGGTCCGAATGGTGCCTTTTTCATCCAAGCCAAGTAGCTGATCACTCGGCCGCATGACAATACGTAAAAATTGAAACAGCCCTAGCAATACCGCCAAAGTGATCCCCGGTATTACACCCACGATCAACACAGAAATAAAAGTAATGATGGCCAGATAAAATGCATCTTTGTCACGAGATTTTAATTTCCAAATTGCTTTAAGATCGAGCAGCGATAGGGACGCAATGATCAATACAACACCAAGTGAAGCGATAGGGATGAACTGTAAAGGCTCGTAAATAAATACCGCAATAATGGCAATGGTGATTGCAGCGACAATCGAAACTAATTGAGATTTACCACCATTTGCATCATTAACGGCTGTGCGTGAGTCAGCGCCGCTTATCGCGAAACCTTGTGAAAACGCTGAGGCAATGTTGGCAAAACCCAACGCCTGAAACTCTTTATTTGCATCAATATCATAACCGTTTTTAGCCGCGAAACTGCGGGCGGTGAGCATCATGCTAACAAAACTGACAATTGCAAGGTTGAGCGCCGGGACTACTAGTTCACGAACTTCACCTAGCTCAAATTCCGGTGTTTGAAACTGAGGGAAGCCACCTTGAGTGAGTCCGACAACCGATACGCCCATCTCTTGTAAATGGAAAAACCAAACTGACGCAGTAGTTACGAGGATCGCCAGCATGGCAGCAGGCCAAGTTGGTCGGTAGCGTTTGGTGAGCAAATAAACGACAACTGTCACGATACTCAGAGTTACAGTAGGCCAATGAAGCTCGGTTAATCGTTGTGGAGCTTCCCATAAACGTTCCAGTAAATAACGTTGCTCGTATTTCAAACCGACTACTTTCGCAAACTGACCAACGATAATTGTGAGAGCAACACCGTTGAGTAGACCCAAAAGAATCGGACGAGAAAGGAAATCTGCAAACACCCCTAGCTTGAAACGACTTGCCAGTACACACCAAATCCCCGTCATTGCTGTCATGGTCATAACCAACTGCCAATGTTTTGTGGGGTCACCTGCGGCAAGTGGTGTCACAACAGCAGCAATCACTGCACAGGTTGCTGCATCGGGTCCGACAATGAGTTGCCGAGATGTGCCCATCATGGCGTAAACCAACATTGGCAGTACACACGAATACAGACCGACAATTGCGGATACACCAGTTAACTGTGCGTAAGCTATGGCAACTGGCAGTGCAACCGCGACAACAGAAAAGGCGGCTCTAAAGTCGTTAACAAACCATTCTTTTTGATAATGCTTAAGCTGAACAAGCCCTGGGAACCACTGTGCGAGTAATATTTTAGCCAACGGATTTACCATATATGTGAGTGAGTTACTTAAAGTATACACCGCTTAGTTGGAACGTCTGTGAGTTAGTTATCACTGGAAATCGGGGGAAAGATTGGAGTGCGTGGCTTTTATTGCGATTGCGCAGGGGCTTCGTGGTGTGAGGTGTTATGAACGCTATTCTGGTAGCAATAAAAAACGGGAGTTGTCACTCCCGTTGTATGGTTTCAGATTAGAGAGTTAGGCAACGCTATCCATCTGAGGGTATAGCGGCTTTGCGGCGAGCAATTCCGGCTCGAAGTCGTCAACGTTGATTGTATCTAGACGATGCTGTTCCGCTTCTCTGAGTAGATCGGCTTCTTCTTGCGTGATAAAGCCTTGCTCTAGCCCTTCCTGAGCAATCATATCCAAACGTAAGAATGGGCGACGCTTACCTTGCGCTTTACATACTTTGTCAAACACAGGTTCAGCTTGAAGAATGACTGACAGCGCAAGCTCAATCTTACCTGCTGCGTTGTGCTCGGTTGGTTCAAGGTATTGACCGCGACCAATGCGTGAGCGCGTTGCACTTGGCGTTTGTAGAATGCGCGCCACTTTACTGTCTAGTTTATCGCTTGGCGCTTTGCGTACACGACCGAATGGCATGATTAACACGCGCAGTGCACGACCAATCACTTTGTTCGGGAAGTTTGCTAAGAATTCGTCTACCGCCACTTCCGCTTGTTTCAAACTGTCTTGTAGACCCCAGTGTACTAATGGTAAATCTTCGACTGGGCGGCCATCTTGCTCAAAACGTTTCAACGTCGCAGAGCTTAAATATAGCTGGCTTAGAATGTCACCAAGACGCGCTGATAGACGCTCTTTACGCTTCAAAGAGCCACCTAGCACTGCCATTGAGATATCCGATAGTAAGGCAAGGTTTGCACTGTAGCGGTTCAATTGTTGGTAGTAACGCTTGGTTGCATCTTTGGTTGGTGATGAAGAGCCCAGACCGTCGCTCAAACCAAACCAGATACTGCGCACTAGGTTACTCATTGTAAAGCTCACGTGACCAGCAAGCGCTTTATCAAATTTCTCGACAGCATTACTTGCTTCAGAATACGCTGCGTTCATTTCTTCAAGAACGTACGGATGGCAACGGATTGCGCCTTGGCCAAAGATGATCATTGAGCGTGTTAGAATGTTAGCACCCTCAACCGTTACTGCGATTGGCGCACCTTGGTAACCACGAGCTAGGAAGTTAGAAGGTCCCATACAGATACCTTTACCGCCTACGATGTCCATTGCATCGATGATGCTTTGCTGGCCGCGGTGCGTACAGTGATACTTCACGATAGCTGAGATTACTGATGGCTTTTCACCTAAGTCGATACCCGAAACGGTTAAGTTGCTTGCTGCATCCATCACGTAAGCATTACCACCCAAGCGTGCTAATGGTTCTTCAACTCCTTCCATATGACCGATCGGCTGTTTGAACTGACGGCGAATACGTGAGTAAGCACCGGTTGCCATTGCCGCAGTTTTGATGCCACCTGTTGAGTTTGAAGGTAGTGTGATACCACGTCCAACCGACAGACACTCAACCAGCATACGCCAACCTTGGCCCGCCATTTTTTCGCCACCGATAATGAAATCGATAGGAACAAAGATGTCTTTACCGCGCGTTGGACCATTTTGGAATGGCACATTGAGTGGGAAGTGTCGGTTACCAATCTCAACACCTTTGACATCAGTTGGGATAAGCGCACAAGTGATGCCAAGATCTTCTTTGTCGCCTAGCAAACCTTCAGGATCGCGAAGTTTAAATGCTAAGCCTAGTACCGTTGCGACTGGCGCTAGGGTGATGTAGCGCTTGTTCCAAGTCAGGCGCATACCCAGTACTTCTTTTCCTTCCCATTCGCCTTTACAGACCACACCGTAATCTGGAATAGATCCAGCGTCAGAACCCGCTTCTGGACTTGTTAGGGCGAAACAAGGGATTTCCTTACCTTCAGCTAGACGCGGTAAGTAATGATTTTTCTGATCTTCAGTACCGTAGTGTTGCAGTAGCTCACCTGGGCCCAAAGAGTTAGGAACACCAACGGTAGACGATAGAACGCCAGAAACACCCGTTAGTTTTTGTAGTACTAGTGATTGCGCGTATGCTGAGAACTCCAGACCACCGTACTTTTTCTTAATGATCATGGCGAAGAACTTATGATCTTTCAGGTATTGCCAAACTTCTGGCGGTAAGTCCGCGAGTTCATGGGTCACTTGGAAATCACTCACCATGGCGCACACTTCATTCACAGGGCCGTCTAAAAAGGCTTGTTCTTCCGCACTTAACTTAGGTGCTTGAATTGCGTGTAGCTTTTGCCACTCTGGTTTGCCTTTAAACAGTTCGGCTTCCCACCAGACGGTACCTGCGTCTAACGCTTCTTTTTCGGTTTGAGACATAGCTGGCAGCACTTTCTTGAAAAGCACTAAAGCTTTGCGGCTAATTAAAGACTGACGTACGCCAGGAACCGCGAGCACAGCTGCTGCGAGAACGTAAATAGCCCAACCAATAACGCCGACAGTACCTGCTACTGTAAGAGCCAACATGGCCGCGGTGAGTAAGCTAATAGATTTCACGAGAGGCATGCGGTGGTAGAGCGTAATGCCTAGCACGATCGCCATCGTGATGATTGAGAGCAAGATGTCCATATATATTTTCCTTTTCAGACTTTATAAGTTTTGTACGTCTGTATGTTAGGTAAGAGGTCTAACCAGTTGGTTTAAGTGTAATCAAAATATTAAGGAAATGTAAAACATAAGATTGGATAAAAAGTGATCTAAGTAGAGTTAAAATTCTAAAGTTGAGATTTGAGTGATGGTTTCATGAGCAAGTTGACAAGTTTATTACCATCACTAATCTAAATCTGTTGGTTCACTATCGACACTAATTCTCGTTTGTGGGTAAACTCAGAGTAATCAAACCCGAGTTCAGGTTTATGAAATGTCCGATACCAAATTGGTATCAGAACAATTTGCTCAGTGAGTCAAGAGCTGACTGAAGCCGAAATAATAAAGAGAACGTCTTATGTACCATGATCTGATTAGAAGTGAATTAAACGAAGCTGCTGAAGTGCTCAACAAATTTTTAAGCGATGACCATAACATTGCGCAAATCGAAGCAGCGGCGAAAATGATTGCTGACTCATTCAAGCAAGATGGTAAAGTATTGTCGTGTGGTAACGGTGGTTCTCACTGTGATTCAATGCACTTTGCCGAAGAGCTAACAGGCCGTTACCGAGAAAATCGTCCTGGCTATGCTGGTATTGCTATTTCAGATCCAAGCCACCTTTCTTGTGTGAGTAATGACTTTGGTTATGACTTCGTGTTTTCACGTTATGTAGAAGCGGTTGGTCGAAAAGGTGACGTACTGTTTGGTCTGTCGACTTCAGGTAACTCAGGTAACATCCTGAAAGCGATTGAAGCAGCACAAGCTAAAGGCATGAAGACGATTGCGCTAACAGGCAAAGATGGCGGCAAAATGGCAGGCCTTGCAGATATTGAAATCCGCGTGCCACACTTTGGTTATGCAGACCGCATTCAGGAGATTCATATTAAGATTATTCATATCATCATTCAGTTGATCGAAAAAGAGATGGAATAATCGTTTACGGCCACCGTTTCGAGCTGTGTTGTTAGGGAGTTTTTTAAACCATGTGTGAATTGCTCGGTATGAGCGCTAATGTTCCAACGGATATTTGTTTCAGTTTTACTGGGCTCATGCAGCGTGGAGGTCGAACCGGCCCACACCGTGACGGATGGGGGATCACCTTCTACGAAGGGAAGGGCTTTCGAACCTTCAAAGATCCCAAGCCAAGTTGTGAGTCTAAAATAGCAGAGTTGGTACAAAATTATCCCATCAAAAGTCGTGCGGTCGTTAGTCATATCCGACAAGCGAATCGTGGTGGTGTTAATTTAGAAAATACTCATCCCTTTACACGTGAGCTGTGGGGTAGGTATTGGACGTTTGCGCATAACGGTCAGCTCTCTGGTTACCAAGACTTGCATACAGGTCGACATCGACCTGTCGGTGAGACAGATAGTGAACTGGCATTTTGCTGGTTGTTGAAGCAAATGGAAGATCGATATCCTGAGCCACCAAAGGATATGGAGTCGGTATTCTTATATGTTGCTAAATGTTGTGATGAGCTAAAAGAGAAGGGTGTATTTAACATGCTTCTGAGTGATGGTGAGTATGTAATGACGTATTGCACCAATCATTTGTATTGGATCACAAGACGCGCACCGTTTGGAAAAGCTGCTTTGCTTGATGAAGATGTGGAAATTAACTTCCAAGAAGAAACAACGCCACATGACATCGTTTCTGTGATCGCAACTCAACCTTTGACGGGCAACGAAGCTTGGCAGCGTATGAAACCTGGCGAATACGGCTTGTTTCACCTAGGTGAACTAGTCAAAAATAATGCCTCTGAACTGGTAAATGTGCCGTTTGCGGCGGCTAAGCCGGGCAATCAAGCGCCAACCGAACCGTTGGAGTGATGGTTTATTACTCTGAATATAAAAATAAAGCTCGCTTAATCGCGAGCTTTATTTTTATGCGTTGTGCCGTCCTAAATAAGGTTGACACTTTCCACCCCCAAAATTGGAGAGTGTTATGAAATCAACAACTAAAAGAACTCAGCGCGATTACTCCCTCGCTTTTAAACTCACTGTAGTTGATGAGGTTG
>NZ_JAKKCS010000027.1:0-30972 GCF_021728075.1 Vibrio sp. D54
CAACGTACAGATGACTGTAGAGCTAATCGCACCAATCGCAATGGACGAAGGTCTACGTTTCGCGATCCGTGAAGGTGGCCGTACAGTAGGTGCTGGTGTTGTTGCTAAGATCTTCGACTAATTCATAGCGAATTAGCGATGCTTTCGGAAAATCTTGAATTAGATTTGACGAACCAGTAGCAAAAAGGGCATCATTTGATGCCCTTTTTCTGCACTCAACATTATTTTTGCTGTTTTCTTGTTCAGAAGTGGGTTGGGCGCAGAGCAAGATTAAGCAAAGAGGCTTAATCTTAAGAAGAGTACGCTGATTTTTTCAGCGATATGGAGTTTGCCCTGCAACAGCGGGGTTGTTGTCGTCTATATTAAGACTTGTAACAGGTTGGTTTTATGAAAGCAAATAATGCTGAAACTCCTGATAGCTCAAACGCAGCAGATACGTTTAAGTGGGTAGCCGCTTTCGTATTGGCAGCTGCCGCTGTTGTGGGTAATTACCTGTATGGTGAAATGTCTGTAGTGGTTCGTGCTGCAGGCGTTGTTGTTCTTATTGCAGCTGCCTTAGGCGTTGCAGCAACAACGACTAAAGGTAAAGCAGCGATCAGTTTTGCAAAAGAATCTCGTATGGAAGTACGTAAAGTTGTTTGGCCTACTCGCCAAGAAACCATGCAAACAACACTGATCGTTTTAGCTGTAAGTATTGTAATGGCTCTAGTGCTATGGGGTATTGACGGAATTATGGTTCGTCTAGTAGCTCTAGCAACTGGGGTATAGAGGGTTTTTATTCATGAGTGAAGCTCCAAAAAAACGCTGGTATGTGGTTCAAGCCTTCTCTGGATTTGAAGGTCGTGTAGCTCAATCTCTGCGCGAGCATATCAAAATGCACGGCATGGAAGAGCTATTCGGTGAAGTACTGGTTCCTACTGAAGAAGTAGTGGAAATGCGCGCGGGTCAGCGTCGCAAATCTGAGCGTAAGTTCTTCCCAGGTTACGTCCTTGTTCAGATGATTATGAACGATGAATCATGGCACCTAGTACGCAGTGTGCCGCGTGTCATGGGCTTCATTGGTGGTACCTCAGACCGTCCGGCACCTATCACGGATAAAGAGGCTGACGCGATTCTTAATCGTCTTGAGAAAGCGAGTGAAGCGCCTCGTCCGCGTACAATGTACGAAGCGGGTGAAGTGGTACGTGTTAACGAAGGTCCATTTGCTGACTTCAACGGTACTGTTGAAGAAGTGGATTACGAGAAGAGCCGCCTGAAAGTGTCTGTATCGATCTTTGGTCGTGCGACACCAGTTGAGCTTGAATTTGGTCAGGTTGAAAAGCTGGACTAAGACTCTTCGTTAAAGAGTATAAAAAATCACCTTTTTAGGGTTGTATAAGGCGCGGATTATGACTATAATTTCGCGCCTTTTTACTTCAAGTGAAGTAAAAAGTTTCTTACACAAACGGGGAGCTGATCCGCGATTAGCGTTTGTACCCAAACTTAGGAATTATCATGGCTAAGAAAGTTGAAGCTTACATCAAGCTACAAGTTGCTGCTGGTATGGCTAACCCTAGTCCACCAGTAGGTCCTGCACTAGGTCAACACGGTGTGAACATCATGGAATTCTGTAAAGCGTTCAACGCAAAAACAGAATCTATTGAGAAAGGTCTACCAACTCCAGTAGTTATCACAGTATACAGCGACCGTTCTTTTACGTTCGTAACTAAGACTCCACCTGCTGCTGTTCTTCTTAAGAAAGCTGCTGGCGTTAAGTCTGGTTCAGGTCGTCCAAACACTGAAAAAGTGGGTACGGTAACTGACGCTCAAATCCAAGAAATCGCAGAAACTAAAGCTGCTGATATGACTGGTGCTGACATCGAAGCGATGAAGCGTTCTATCGCTGGTACTGCTCGTTCAATGGGCCTAGTGGTAGAGGGTTAATAAGATGGCAAAACTAACTAAGCGCATGCGCGTAATCCGCGAAAAAGTTGACGTAACTAAAGAATACGAAATCAACGAAGCTGTTGCTCTTCTTCAAGAACTAGCGACTGCTAAATTCGTTGAGTCTGTAGACGTTGCTGTTAACCTAGGCATTGATGCTCGTAAATCTGACCAGAACGTACGTGGTGCAACTGTACTACCTCACGGTACTGGCCGCGAAATCCGCGTTGCAGTGTTCACTCAAGGTGCTAACGCTGAAGCAGCTAAAGAAGCTGGCGCAGACATCGTAGGTATGGAAGATCTTGCTGAGCAAGTTAAGAAAGGCGAAATGAACTTTGACGTAGTTGTTGCTTCTCCAGATGCAATGCGCGTTGTAGGTCAACTAGGTACTATCCTAGGTCCTCGCGGTCTTATGCCAAACCCTAAAGTTGGTACTGTAACTCCTAACGTTGCTGAAGCAGTTAAAAACGCTAAAGCTGGTCAGGTTCGTTACCGTAACGACAAAAACGGCATCATCCACACTACTATCGGTAAAGCAAACTTCTCTGCTGAGCAGATCAAAGAAAACCTAGAAGCACTTCTAGTTGCTCTGAAGAAAGCTAAGCCATCTTCAGCGAAAGGTACTTTCCTGAAGAAAGTAAGCATCTCTACTACTATGGGTGCTGGTGTTGCTGTTGATCAGGCTAGCCTGAACACTCAAGCATAATTTATTTGCTTAGGCGCAAAATTAGTGTATAATTTTGCGCCTAATATTTGTGGTTGGGGCTGAACTTTGGTTCTTTGAACTGTCTCCTAGTTCGAAATGAATTAAGACCCAGTCTCCGTCCAAGACCGTAGGTGTTTGTGTAGTAAAAGCAAACTTAATTATCCTACGTAGATGGTGCCCGAACTGACAGAAAGCTCTATGTAATATAGTTAACTTTCTTCTGGGGAAGCACCTCAATAGCTCTCACTGTCGTGATGATAGTGAGTGGTGTAACGACAACCAGGAGTAAATCCAAGATGGCTTTAAACCTTCAAGACAAAAAAGCAATTGTTGCTGAAGTCAACGAAGCTGCCAGTGGTGCACTTTCTGCAGTTGTAGCTGATTCTCGTGGCGTTCAAGTTGGCGCGATGACTTCTCTACGTAAACAAGCTCGTGAAGCTGGCGTTTACATGAGAGTTGTTCGTAACACTCTTGCTCGTCGTGCGGTTGAAGGTACTGAGTACGAGTGTCTAACTGACACTTTCACTGGTCCTACTCTAATCGCATTCTCTAATGAGCACCCAGGTGCTGCAGCGCGTCTTTTCAAAGACTTCGCTAAAGAGAACAAAGATTTCGAGATCAAAGCTGCTGCATTTGAAGGCGCTTTAACTGACGCTGAAGTACTAGCAACACTACCAACTTACGACGAAGCAATTGCACGCCTAATGATGTGCATGAAAGAAGCTTCGGCTGGCAAGCTGGCGCGTACTATCGCAGCTATCCGCGATCAAAAACAAGAAGCAGCGGCATAAGCCTTGCTTTTTACTGGTTGCTTAATAAACTTATTGTTGACTTAAAAGAGAATTGTTATGTCTATTACTAACGAGCAAATCCTAGACGCAGTTGCAGAAATGTCTGTAATGCAAGTTGTTGAACTAATCGAAGCAATGGAAGAGAAATTCGGTGTTTCTGCTGCTGCTGCTGTTGTAGCTGGCGGCGCTGCTGCAGGCGAAGCTGCTGCTGAGCAAACTGAATTCGACGTAATCCTAGAAGCTGCTGGCGGTAACAAAGTTGCTGTAATCAAAGCAGTACGTGGCGCAACTGGCCTAGGTCTTAAAGAAGCTAAAGCTCTAGTAGACGGCGCTCCAGCACCTCTTAAAGAAGGTGTTGAGAAAGCAGAAGCTGAAGCTCTTAAAGCTCAGCTAGAAGAAGCTGGTGCAACTGTTGCTGTTAAGTAATTATTGCATAGTTTCTTAGCCTAACGGCTAATTGGCTGGTGGTTTTTTAACCACCGGCCTTTTTGCGCTGTAGGGTATAGGCGAATTTTCCCGCTGTTTAAGCGCCTGATATCCATGCAAAAAACATTTCATTCTTACGAAATGAAATGTCACTACAGTAAACAGCTATATTAGTCACTGTCCCTTACCCCCCTTAAGTAACTAGGAGCGGGCGGACAGTTTGGGTCACTTATCAGCGAGCTGAGGAACCCCATGGTTTACTCTTATACCGAGAAAAAGCGCATCCGTAAGGACTTTGGTACTCGTCCACAAGTTTTGGACATTCCATACCTGCTATCGATCCAGCTCGATTCGTTCGACAAATTTATCGAACAGGATCCTGAAGGTCAATACGGTCTTGAAGCCGCTTTCCGTTCTGTATTCCCGATTCAGAGCTACAACGGCAATTCTGAGCTGCAATACGTTAGCTACCGTCTTGGTGAGCCAGTTTTTGACGTTAAAGAATGTCAAATCCGCGGTGTAACTTACTCAAAGCCACTACGTGTAAAACTACGCCTAGTTATCTTTGATAAAGACGCGCCAGCAGGTACTGTAAAAGACATTAAAGAACAAGAAGTCTACATGGGTGAAATTCCACTCATGACAGACAATGGTACCTTCGTAATCAACGGTACCGAGAGGGTTATCGTATCCCAGCTGCACCGAAGCCCAGGCGTGTTCTTCGACAGCGATAAGGGTAAGACCCACTCTTCAGGTAAAGTTTTATACAACGCACGTGTTATTCCTTACCGTGGTTCATGGCTTGATTTCGAGTTTGATCCTAAGGATAACTTGTACGTTCGTATCGACCGCCGTCGTAAGCTACCAGCATCGATCATCCTTCGTGCACTAGGTAAGTCGACAGAAGAAATCCTAGATATCTTCTTCGAGAAAGTGAACTTCGAAGTGAAAGACCAAACTCTATTGATGGAGTTGGTTCCTGATCGTCTACGTGGTGAAACTGCGTCATTCGACATCGAAGCAAATGGTAAAGTTTACGTTGAGCAGGGTCGTCGCGTAACAGCTCGTCATATCCGCCAACTAGAAAAAGATGGCGTTGATCACATCGAAGTACCAGTTGAGTACATCGTTGGTAAAGTTGCATCTAAAGATTACATCAATGAAGCAACTGGCGAGATCATTGTTAACGCTAACCAGGAAATCAGCCTGGAAGCATTAGCGAACCTATCTCAGGCAGGCCACAAAGCGCTAGAAGTTCTATTTACGAACGATCTAGACCACGGTCCATTCATGTCAGAAACATTACGTATCGACAGCACGGTTGATCGTATTTCTGCATTGGTAGAAATCTACCGCATGATGCGTCCTGGTGAGCCGCCAACAAAAGAAGCTGCAGAAGCTCTATTCGAAAGCCTATTCTTCTCTGAAGAGCGTTACGATCTATCGACTGTTGGTCGTATGAAGTTCAACAGCTCTATCGGCCGTGAAGATGCTCAAGAGCAAGGCACACTTGATGAAACTGATATCATCGAAGTGATGAAGAAGCTGATCGCGATCCGTAACGGTAAGGGCGAAGTGGACGATATCGACCACCTAGGCAACCGTCGTATCCGTTCTGTAGGCGAAATGGCTGAGAACCAGTTCCGTGTAGGTCTAGTACGTGTTGAGCGTGCAGTTAAAGAGCGTCTAAGCCTAGGCGATCTTGACGCAATCATGCCTCAAGACTTGATCAACGCGAAGCCAATTTCTGCGGCAGTTAAAGAATTCTTTGGCTCTTCACAGCTTTCACAGTTCATGGACCAAAACAACCCGCTATCAGAAGTAACGCACAAGCGTCGTATTTCTGCGTTGGGTCCTGGCGGTCTAACTCGTGAACGTGCTGGCTTCGAAGTACGTGACGTACACGTAACTCACTACGGTCGTCTATGTCCTATCGAAACGCCTGAAGGTCCAAACATCGGTCTGATCAACTCTCTATCTGCGTTTGCGCGTTGTAACGAGTACGGTTTCCTAGAGACACCATACCGTCGCGTTGTAGATGGCGTAGTAACAGACGAAGTAGATTACCTATCTGCAATCGAAGAAGGCCAATTCGTTATCGCACAGGCGAACGCTAAGCTAAACGAAGATGGTACTTTTGCAGATGAGCTGATCACAGCTCGTCAGAAAGGTGAATCTGGTCTACACCCTCGTGAGCACGCTCAGTACATGGACGTTGCGACAAACCAGGTTGTATCTATCGCTGCATCGCTTATCCCGTTCCTAGAACACGATGATGCGAACCGTGCATTGATGGGTGCGAACATGCAACGTCAGGCAGTTCCAACACTGAAAGCTGACAAACCGCTTGTTGGTACTGGTATTGAACGTAACGTAGCAGTTGACTCAGGTGTAACTGCAGTTGCTAAACGTGGTGGTGTAATCCAGTCAGTAGATGCTTCTCGTATCGTTGTTAAAGTTAACGAAGAAGAGCTAGTACCAGGTGAAGCTGGTATCGACATCTACAACCTGACTAAATACACACGTTCTAACCAGAACACATGTATTAACCAGCGCCCATGTGTGATGCCAGGTGAGCCTGTATCACGCGGTGACGTTCTTGCTGATGGTCCTTCAACAGACCTTGGTGAACTAGCGCTTGGTCAAAACATGCGTATCGCGTTCATGCCTTGGAACGGTTACAACTTCGAAGACTCGATCTTAGTATCTGAGCGCGTAGTTCAAGAAGACCGTTTCACGACTATCCACATCCAAGAACTGACTTGTGTGGCGCGTGATACTAAGCTTGGTTCTGAAGAGATCACAGCGGATATTCCAAACGTAGGTGAGTCTGCTCTGTCTAAACTAGACGAGTCAGGTATCGTTTACATCGGTGCTGAAGTTAAGGGTGGCGACATCCTAGTTGGTAAAGTTACACCTAAAGGTGAAACTCAGCTAACGCCTGAAGAGAAGCTACTACGTGCAATCTTCGGTGAAAAAGCATCTGACGTTAAAGATACTTCACTACGTGTACCTAACTCTGTATCAGGTACGATCATCGACGTTCAAGTCTTTACTCGCGATGGCGTAGAGAAAGACAAGCGTGCGCTTGAAATCGAACAGATGCAGCTTAAAGAAGCGAAGAAAGACCTAACTGAAGAATTCCAGATTCTTGAGGGCGGCCTTCTGAACCGTGTTAAAGCTGTATTGATTGAAGGCGGTTACTCTGAAGCGAAACTAGACACAACTGATCGTAAGAAGTGGCTAGAACTAACGTTAGAAGATGACGCACTACAAACTCAGCTTGAGCAACTTGCTGAGCAGTGGGATGAGCTAAAAGCCGACTTCGATAAGAAGTTCGAAACTAAGCGTCGTAAGATCACTCAAGGTGATGATTTAGCACCTGGTGTACTGAAGATCGTTAAGGTTTACCTAGCGGTTAAACGTCGCATTCAGCCTGGTGATAAGATGGCGGGTCGTCACGGTAACAAGGGTGTAATCTCTAAGATCAACCCTGTTGAAGACATGCCATACGATGAGAAAGGTCAGCCTGTAGACATCGTACTTAACCCACTGGGTGTACCTTCGCGTATGAACATCGGTCAGATCCTAGAAGTACACTTAGGTCTGGCAGCGAAAGGTATCGGTGACAAGATCAACCAGATGGTTAAAGAGCAGCAAGAACTAGCGAAATTCCGCGAGTTCCTACAAAAAGTTTACGATCTAGGCGACACTCGCCAGAAAGTAGACATTGCTTCTCTATCTGATGATGAAGTACGTACTCTGATCAAGAACTTGCGTGGCGGTCTACCAATCGCGACTCCTGTATTTGATGGCGCTCCAGAAGAGTCAATCAAAGCACTTCTTGAGCTAGCAGATCTACCAACATCAGGTCAGTTAACACTGTTTGATGGTCGCACAGGTGATGCGTTTGAGCGTCCTGTAACTGTTGGTTACATGTACATGCTCAAACTGAACCACCTTGTTGATGACAAGATGCACGCTCGTTCAACTGGTTCGTACAGCCTAGTAACTCAGCAGCCACTAGGTGGTAAAGCTCAGTTCGGTGGTCAGCGTTTCGGTGAGATGGAAGTATGGGCACTAGAAGCATACGGTGCTGCTTACACGCTACAAGAAATGCTAACGGTTAAGTCGGATGACGTTAACGGCCGTACTAAGATGTACAAGAACATCGTAGACGGTAACCACAGCATGGAACCTGGCATGCCAGAATCGTTCAACGTACTGTTGAAAGAGATCCGCTCGCTAGGTATCAACATCGAGCTAGAAGACGAAGAGTAATCCTTTTCTCTCTTGATGAAAGTCGAGAGAATCAAAGCGATTATTTGGAAGAAGGTGCTCACTTTAGCAAGTGAGCTCCTTTTAACTCCTTACAGGAGCTGATTGTGAAAGACTTATTAAACTTTCTAAAAGCACAGCATAAGACCGAAGAATTTGATGCAATCAAAATCGGTCTATCTTCACCAGACATGATCCGTTCATGGTCTTTCGGTGAAGTTAAAAAACCTGAAACGATCAACTATCGTACGTTCAAACCTGAACGCGATGGTCTGTTCTGTGCGCGTATCTTTGGTCCAGTTAAAGACTACGAATGTCTTTGTGGTAAGTACAAGCGCCTGAAGCACCGTGGTGTTATCTGTGAGAAGTGTGGTGTAGAAGTTACACAAACTAAAGTTCGTCGTGACCGTATGGGCCACATTGAACTGGCTTCACCAGTAGCTCACATCTGGTTCCTAAAATCGCTACCGTCTCGTATCGGTCTACTAATGGATATCCCTCTACGTGATATCGAACGCGTTCTGTACTTCGAAATGTACGTAGTAACAGAGCCTGGTATGACTGATCTAGAAAAAGGTCAGATGCTTACTGAAGAAGAGTATCTAGATCGTCTAGAAGAGTGGGGCGACGAGTTCACTGCTAAGATGGGTGCGGAAGCTATCAAGGACCTACTAGGTTCTATGGATATGCACGCTGAAGCAGAACAAATGCGTGAAGAGTTAGAGACAACAAACTCTGAAACTAAGCGTAAGAAAGTAACTAAGCGTCTTAAGCTGGTAGAAGCGTTCATCGCATCGGGTAACAACCCTGAGTGGATGATCCTAACTGTACTTCCAGTACTTCCGCCAGATCTACGTCCTCTAGTACCTCTAGATGGCGGTCGCTTTGCGACTTCTGATCTTAACGATCTATACCGTCGTGTGATCAACCGTAACAACCGTTTGAAGCGTCTTCTAGAGCTAGCTGCTCCGGACATCATCGTACGTAACGAAAAACGTATGCTGCAAGAGTCTGTTGATGCGCTACTAGATAACGGTCGTCGTGGTCGTGCGATCACAGGTTCTAACAAGCGTCCTCTGAAATCTCTTGCTGATATGATCAAGGGTAAACAAGGTCGTTTCCGTCAGAACCTTCTAGGTAAACGTGTAGACTACTCTGGCCGTTCTGTAATCACAGTAGGTCCATACCTTCGTCTACACCAGTGTGGTCTTCCTAAGAAGATGGCACTTGAGCTATTCAAACCATTCATCTACAGCAAGCTAGAGACTCGTGGTCTTGCGACTACAATCAAAGCTGCTAAGAAAATGGTAGAGCGTGAAGAAGCGGTCGTTTGGGATATCCTAGACGAAGTAATCCGTGAACACCCAGTACTATTGAACCGTGCACCGACACTTCACCGTCTAGGTATTCAGGCGTTCGAACCAGTACTGATCGAAGGTAAAGCGATTCAGCTACACCCACTTGTTTGTGCGGCGTACAACGCGGACTTCGATGGTGACCAAATGGCGGTTCACGTACCTCTAACTCTAGAGGCACAACTTGAAGCTCGTACTCTGATGATGTCGACAAACAACATTCTGTCGCCAGCGTCAGGTGATCCGATCATCGTACCTTCTCAGGACGTTGTATTGGGTCTGTACTACATGACTCGTGAAAAGATCAACGTGAAAGGTGAAGGCATGTACCTTTCTGGCCCAGAAGAGGCTGAGAAAGCATACCGCACTAAACAAGCTGAGCTTCACGCACGCGTTAAAGTACGTATTACAGAAACTGTTGTAGACGAAGATGGCAACAGCACTACAGAAACCAAGATGGTAGACACCACTGTTGGTCGTGCAATGCTATGGCAAATCGTGCCAGCTGGTCTACCGTACAGCATCGTTAACCAAAAGCTAGGTAAGAAGCAAATCTCTAACCTACTTAACGAGGCGTACCGTAAACTAGGTCTGAAAGACACAGTAATCTTCGCTGACCAAATCATGTACACAGGTTTCGCATACGCGGCACTTTCTGGTGTATCTGTTGGTATCGACGATATGGTTGTACCAGCAGCTAAGTACACTGAAATCGCAGAAGCGGAAGAAGAAGTACGTGAAATCCAGGAACAGTACCAATCAGGTCTTGTTACTGCGGGCGAACGCTACAACAAAGTTATCGATATCTGGGCATCGACCAACGACCGTGTTGCGAAAGCAATGATGGAAAACCTTTCATCTGAAACGGTAGTTAACCGTGACGGTGAAGAGGAACAGCAAGAGTCATTCAACAGCATCTACATGATGGCGGACTCGGGCGCTCGTGGTTCTGCAGCACAGATTCGTCAGCTTGCGGGTATGCGTGGTCTGATGGCGCGTCCAGATGGTTCAATCATCGAAACACCGATCACAGCGAACTTTAAAGAAGGTCTGAACGTACTTCAGTACTTTATCTCAACGCACGGTGCTCGTAAGGGTCTTGCGGATACGGCACTGAAAACAGCAAACTCGGGTTACCTAACTCGTCGTCTAGTAGACGTTGCTCAAGACGTTGTTGTAACTGAACATGACTGTGGCACTCACGAAGGTGTCGACATGATGCCTCACATCGAGGGTGGTGATGTTAAAGTTGCACTTTCTGAGCTTGCTCTTGGTCGTGTTGTTGCTGAAGACGTACTAAAACCTGGCACTGAAGACGTTCTTATTCCACGTAACACCCTGATCGATGAGAAGTGGTGTCAAATCATGGAAGAGAACTCAGTAGACAGCATGAAAGTGCGCTCTGTAGTAACGTGTGATTCTGACTTCGGTTGTTGTGCACAATGTTACGGTCGTGACCTAGCACGTGGTCACCTAGTGAACCAAGGTGAAGCAGTGGGTGTTATTGCTGCTCAGTCTATCGGTGAGCCAGGTACACAGCTAACGATGCGTACGTTCCACATCGGTGGTGCGGCATCGACAGCAGCGGCAGAGAACAGTGTTCAAGTTAAGAACAACGGTTCTATCAAGCTACACAACGCTAAATCTGTATTGGCTGATGACGGTAAGATCGTTATCACTTCTCGTGCGACAGAGTTAACTATCGTTGATGAGTTTGGTCGTACTAAAGAGAAGCACAAACTGCCTTACGGTACGCTACTAAGCAAAGGCGATGGTGATACAGTTCAAGCTGGCGAAACAGTTGCAAACTGGGAAGCGCACACATTACCTATCATTACTGAGGTAGCAGGTCGCATCCAGTTCGTAGATATGATCGACGGCGTAACAGTATCTCGTCAAACTGATGACCTAACTGGTCTATCTTCAAGCGAAGTAACTGACCCAGCAGCTCGCCCTTCAGCAGGTAAAGATATGCGTCCAGCTATCAAACTTGTTGACGAGCAAGGTAACGATGTAATGATCCCTGGTACTGATATGCCAGCTCACTATTTCCTACCTGGTAAAGCGATTGTGAACATCGAAGATGGCGCAGCAGTAGGTGTTGGTGCAACACTAGCACGTATTCCTCAGAAGTCTGGCGGTAACAAAGATATCACCGGTGGTCTTCCACGAGTTGCTGACCTATTTGAAGCACGTAAGCCGAAAGAGCCTGCAATCCTTGCTGAGCACACAGGTACTGTGAGCTTTGGTAAAGAGACGAAAGGTAAACGTCGCCTAGTGATCACACGTGAAAGCGGTGAAGCTTACGAAGAGATGATTCCTAAGCATCGTCAGTTGAACGTATTCGAAGGTGAAAAAGTTGAACGTGGTGATGTGATCGCAGATGGTCCAGAGTCTCCACATGACATCCTACGTCTACGTGGCGTACACGCGGTAACGCAGTACATTGCTAACGAAGTACAGGAAGTTTACCGTCTACAAGGCGTTAAGATTAACGATAAGCACATTGAAACTATCGTTCGTCAGATGCTACGTAAGTGTACTATTACTCACTCTGGTGACTCTGAGTTCCTACCTGGTGAGCAGATTGAATACTCACAAGTTAAGATTGCTAACCGTAACCTAGAAGCTGAAGGCAAAGAGCCTGCACGTTTCGAACGTGAACTACTAGGTATTACTAAAGCATCTCTAGCGACTGAGTCGTTCATCTCTGCGGCATCGTTCCAGGAGACAACTCGCGTACTAACAGAAGCTGCAGTTTCTGGTAAGCGTGACGACCTACGTGGTCTGAAAGAGAACGTAATTGTTGGTCGTCTGATCCCAGCTGGTACTGGTTTCGCATACCACCAAGAGCGTCAAGCTAAACGTTCTGAAGCGCAAGATGGTCCTTCTGCTGAGCAAGCAACGGATAACCTAGCGGCACTTCTAAACGCTGGTTTCTCTTCTGAAGAGTAAGTCATATAACGAGTAATCGTTAAAAGCTTAAGAAAAAGGCACCTTCGGGTGCCTTTTTAGTTTTTTATACTACTTTGTTCTTCCGGTGGGATTTTCGATAAAGCTAGAAACAAAAAAGACCGACGATGATCGTCAGTCTTTTCTCTCACTCTATTTCTAAATGTTTGCAAATACTAAGCCCCAGGTGGCATAGACAGGCTTTCTGCGATTTGCTGTATCAGATAGTCCTCGACTTCAAAGCGAGTCTCAAGAATTTCCCCAATGAGACACATATCAGAATCGAAATCATTTAATTCATCATCTTCAGTCACTTCTGAGTACTTATCGTTAAAGTTCAATAGAGGTTCAGTCGTTAGAACAATTTGACCATAGGTTTGATTGATCTCATTAGTCACGACAAAGCCGGTTGCTTTCCAACGGTCCATAACCATGTCATAAATTTTAAAGTGGCCTTCGGAGATGTAATCAACGAGGTGCTGACAGAAATCCTGCAGTTCGGAAGGAGATGGGAGTTCAATAACATTGGTTTTCGAACAAGGTTGCAGCGCTGCAAGCTTACAATATTCAACAATCAGGGATTGTCGTGTCTCTAACCAGTGATCAATGACATCACTTGAGCCACCCCACTGGTCTTGTGTTTGTTTGAATTTTCTTAGCATGACCATGCCCTCATGATCTGATCGCCCATCGGCGAACGTATCCTTTGCAAAGCAAAGTTAGTAAAGTTATTACAAACTCTTGTCCTTACTAGAATTTAGAGTGCACATTTACTTAACGATAAACTCTAGTATGAAATTAGATTGCCAGTAAAATGAACGAACTTCAAGCAAAGGGATGGTGTAATGTTAAGAAAAGGTGATGTTAACCGCGCGATAAATGCATACTGGTGTGTTGTTGCAGGAAGTGAAATTTGGCTGGTGGATGGTGCTGTGCCCTTCGGGTCTGCAGAGCAGTTATCACTGCCAGTAACGAGTGCAAGACCCATTGGTGAGTATTCTGGTTCGCCCGTCATGTGGCTTAACTTGGCCGATTTAGAGCATGATCTACCTTTAGTATCCCTGCGTGACTGCCTGCATTTTCCTGAGCCATTATTTATGTTGTTAAGTAAAGCTGTGCAATATGGGCACATGACGCAAAGTTTGCGCTTTTGTCCACAGTGCGGAGGAAGAAACTTTCTTAATAATAACCAGTTAGCCATGCAGTGTGGTGAATGTCGCACCCTTCATTATCCTAGAATATTTCCGTGCATTATCGTTGCTGTACGTAAAGAAAATCAGATCTTATTAGCCCAACATCCAAGGCATCGAAATGGTATGTATACGGTTATTGCGGGTTTTCTAGAAGTCGGTGAGACATTAGAAGAGTGCGTGGCTCGAGAAATTCATGAAGAAACGGGAATTCTCGTTAAAAATATTCGCTACTTTGGCAGCCAGCCTTGGGCTTTCCCATCCAGTATGATGATGGGGTTTTTAGCTGACTATGAATCCGGAGAGTTAAGCCCAGACTACACTGAGCTGTCTGATGCACAATGGTTTGGTATCGACGAGATGCCGCCTGTTGCGCCTAAAGGAACGATTGCAAGAGCACTTATCGAACAAACGCTGAAAGATATAGACTCTAATTGTCTGATAAATAGATAAAAAAAACCCTCCGAGAGGGAGGGGGTAAGTAAGATGTCGTTATGAGATGCTGAGTACTAAGTACTCAGTTTATAATTGTAGTTTTCGCTAGCGAACAAATTTTTAACACTGATACCGATTGGGTGCAAATTAAGCATTGATTTAAAAGTTAATAACTTGATCCAGGTTGCAAAGCACACAGCTATTGGACTTAAATCAGTGATAGAATACCCCCTTTCACAGAAAGCCTAACAGTTGGAATTACGGAATGACTGAATTAAAAAATGATCGTTATCTGCGTGCGCTTTTAAAAGAGCCGGTAGATTACACACCAGTATGGATGATGCGCCAGGCAGGTCGTTACCTACCAGAATACAAAGCGACTCGTGCAGAAGCGGGTGATTTCATGTCTTTGTGTCGAAATGCAGAATTAGCATCCGAAGTGACACTTCAACCATTACGCCGTTTTCCTCTTGATGCCGCGATCTTATTCTCGGACATCTTAACGATTCCAGATGCAATGGGGCTTGGTTTGCGTTTTGCTGCGGGTGAAGGACCTGTTTTTGATAACCCAATTACATGCAAAGCCGACGTGGAAAAAATTGGTTTGCCAGATCCTGAAGGTGAACTGCAATACGTAATGAACGCAGTACGCCAGATCCGTAAAGACCTGAAGGGTGAAGTGCCGCTGATTGGTTTTTCTGGTAGTCCTTGGACTCTTGCGACGTACATGATCGAAGGTGGTAGCTCTAAAGCGTTTACCAAGATCAAGAAGATGATGTACGCGGAACCACAAACTCTGCACCTACTTCTAGATAAGCTGGCAGACAGCGTTATCGAGTACTTAAACGCGCAAATTAAAGCGGGTGCGCAATCGGTAATGGTATTTGACACATGGGGTGGCGTACTAACGCCTCGTGATTACAATCTGTTCTCACTGCAATACATGCACAAGATTGTAGATGGTCTGATTCGTGAAAACGACGGTCGTCGCGTGCCAGTCACACTGTTTACTAAGAATGGCGGCATGTGGCTTGAGCAAATCGCAGCAACGGGCTGTGATGCGGTTGGTCTAGACTGGACAATCAACATTGCAGACGCGAAAGCACGTATCGGTGATAAAGTGGCGCTGCAAGGTAACATGGACCCATCAATGCTTTACGCTTCACCAGAGCGTATCCGTGAAGAAGTCGCGGGTATTCTAGAAGGTTTTGGTGATGCAGGTACTGGTCATGTGTTCAACCTAGGTCACGGTATCCATTTGGATGTGCCGCCAGAAAACGCGGGTGTATTTGTGGAAGCGGTACACGAGCTATCTAAGCCGTACCAAAAGTAACTTCGACTTTTTGAAATCAAATGCCGGCATTCAGTGCCGGTATTTTTTTACCTAAAATTCAGTTTTTCTATCTGAGACTCAAGGCTGTACAGCTCTAGTAGTATTTGGCCTACTATGATCTAATTACTACTCTAGCTGTACACTGGATGCTAAAGTTTAATATAAACAAATACTTATGATTTCTGGTTTTATGTTCCAATTTTCTTGTACAGATAAACAAGCAATTAGATCATGGGTGACCTAAACCATCGAGTGAACGCGTTTTTTAAGGTATGGCACGACGTCAGATTCAAACCAAGGATTCTTCTTTAACCACAATGTATTGCGTGGAGATGGGTGAGGGAGCGGGATAAAGTCCGGTTCCCAATCTTGCCATTGCTGAACGGTTTGCGTGAGCGTCTTTGGTTTGTTGGTGAGATAGTACTGCTGCGAGTATTGACCAATTAGTAGAGTGAGCTCTATATTGGGCAGCTGCTCAAGAATCTTTTTATGCCAAGTGGGCGCACATTCTTTACGAGGCGGTAAATCACCAGAGTTCCCTTTGCCTGGATAACAGAATCCCATTGGGACAATGGCAATTTTATTTGGGTCGTAGAAAACGTCTTTGTCGATATCGAGCCATTGGCGTAATCGATCACCACTTGGGTCATTCCAAGGTATCGAGGTTTTGTGTACACGTGTGCCAGGGGCCTGACCGATGATTAGGATGCGTGCCCCTTTTGCGGCTTGTACGACAGGGTTTGCGCCCAAAGGTAAATTATCCGCGCATATCTGGCAGGCCCTCACTTGTTGCAATAGCTCGTCTAACGACATTCTCAGTAACCCTTTTCGAAATCCACTTGATAATTTAATGAAAATCCATCGCGCCAGCGTAGATAGTTGTCAGCAAAAATCTCGATGACTTGCTCGGGAAAACTCAGCGCAGCAATGTGTGGAGTGATGGTGACTTGCGGTAGTTTCCAAAACGGATGCTCTACCGATAACGGTTCTTGCTCAAACACATCTAAGAAGGCGTGTTCTACCCAACGGTTTTTCAGAGCGAAGAGCAACCCTGTCTCATCCAGTACGTCGCCACGACCTACGTTAAATAATAACGCCTGATTTAGTTGGCTGAGCGTTTGACGATTAAGTAACTGTCGCGTCTCAGGTGTACTTGGTAGAGTATTCACAACGATGTCGGCTTGCTCAAATGCCTTACTTAGTTCATTGATATGAAAGGTCTGATGAAACTCGCCGCCTGAAGTCGGGATACCTGTGCGGTTAATACCGATAGTTTTTATCCCCATTGCTTTAGCGGCGTTGCCCAGATAGCCCCCAATGCTACCGGTACCAAGAATTACCATGGTTTTACTTTGTAATGACGTGTACAGGTGAGGCAGCCATTGTTTGTTTTGTTGTTGCTGGTGGTATCGGGCAAAGTGGCGGTAATGGGCAATACTGTAACCCAAAACATATTCAGCAATCAGTGGACCAAAGATGCCTCGAACGTTAGTTAGAGTATAGTCCTGACGAAGGCTAGGGGATGTTAAGGCGTTGACACCAGCAAACGTGGATTGCACCCATTCAAGCTGTGAAAATTCGTCTAAGCTTTGTGATAGTAAGGGTGGATCCGCTAGTACGATCTGAGCGGCTTCTGGTTGGTCGGTGAGGCAAAGATCGGGCAGATTTTTCTCTGCCAGTAACGTTTTGTAGGTGTCGCGATGCTCTGAGAGCAGGAAAATCTGATTTGAATGCGGCATTAACTTTTTTCCCTGTGATGAATCAAGTACACTTTCGCTGTTTTTTTCTTCAATGATTGAGTGACTATGCTTAAGAATCCTCTTCAGGTTCGTTTAGAAAAACTAGAACCTTGGCAACAAATTACCTTTATGGCGTGTCTGTGTGAACGCATGTATCCAAACTATGCGATGTTTTGTGAGAATACAGAATTTGCTGACCCGCGTGCTTACCGAGCGATTCTTGATAGTGTATGGGAAACTTTGACAGTTAAGAACGCGAAAATTAACTTCGAACGTCAATTGGAGAAGTTAGAAGAGTTGTTCCCAAGTGCGGATGAGTTCGATTTTTACGGCGTTTACCCAGCGATGGACGCGTGTCAGGGTTTGTCTACGTTACTGCATGGTCTATTGGACCGCGACTACCTTTTCGATTCAATGCTTAAAGTGAGTCAACAGTCGGTACAAACCGTTGCTGATCTAGAGCAAGCACAAGGCGCAGAGCCAATCACTAACGACAACCAGAAAGAAAACGAAGCCGTATGTGAAGAGTGGGACGTCCAGTGGGCTATCTTCCGTCCGCTGCGTGAAGCGGTAGAACGTGACATCAGCTTGATTAAAGATTTGCGTGAAGAGCTACGTGAAGAAGGTGTGAGCAACATCGGTATTGCACTTTAATCGTTGAATAAATAGAAAAAGGCATCCTATCTGGATGCCTTTTTTGTTTGTGCGTTTAAGCTGTTTATACCTAATGCTGATTACGATTCTTTCGAGTCGGGTTTCGGTGGCTCTTGAGCTTCTGGCTCTTTATCCTGCTTCTCCGGCTCATTATCTTCTTCATCGTCATCGCGGCTTTCGATTACGCCGTGCATTTCTTTCCAGCTTTCCCAGCGTTGGTAAGCCAGCTCCTGCATGTCAGTGCTTTTATCTGCTTCGTCGATGATCTCCTCGCCTACGAGGTGTTCAAAAATATCTTCCAACGTTACCAAACCTAGCACGGTACCGTATTCATCAACAACAAGTGCCAGCTGTAAGCGATGAGTCATCATCTGGTCGAATACTTTAGGTAAAGTGGTATTGTTTAGCACCACTTGAATTGGGCGCATGATTGCTCCCAACTGTTTCTGTCCACAACCTGATTGTTGTAGTTTGAACAACTCAAGGCGATGCACAAAACCTATGATGTTATCTTTCTGCTCGCTGTAAACCAATGGGCGTGAGAAAGGCGTATCTTTGTGTTTTTCTAGGAACTCATTGATGGTCATTGTGGCATCGACACGGAATACTACTGGTCGTGGCGTCATAACCTGCGTTACGGGTACATCTTGGATGCCAAGCAAGTTGCTTAAGATTTTTGATTCACCCTCGGCAAACTCACCGCTTTCACGTGCCAGAATCGCCATTGCAGACAGCTCATCACGCATCTTCGGAGCTTCGTGGTTACGAGCAAGACGCTTGGTGATTTGCTCTGAGAACCAAACAAAGGGTGTAAGAGCCCATACCATCCAACGCAATGCGACCGCGGCAGTGGGTGCCAACTGACGCCAGTAGGTCGCGCCAATCGTCTTCGGTACGATTTCTGAAAGCACTAAGATCGCCAATGTCAGCACTGCCGAAAAGATACCTAATGCTTCGCTACCAAATACAACTGCAGCTTGTGCACCAGCAGTGGCCGCGCCGATAGTGTGAGCGATGGTGTTTAAAGTCAGAATAGATGCCAGTGGTCGGTCGATATCTGATTTCAGCTTAGCCAATTGTCCAGCTGCGGGATGCCCCTGTTGATTGAGCTGCGCAATGTAGCTCGGACTGATACTCAGCAGTACCGCCTCCAGCACCGAACAGATAAACGAAATGCCGATTGCAATAGAGATATAAATGGATAACAGCAGCATAGTTGCCCTTGAATGTAGTTTGATAGTGGTTATTTGCAGCTATTATAACCGCAAAAGTGACTTATAAATTGGTCCAAATACCTTGGAAAGCAAGGGTTTTCAGGGGGTATGTGGTAACAAATTGTGAGTTATTACTCATATTATGGCTAAAAGTACGTCAGAAAATCGAAAGATCGCTTACAAACCTTTGCCAGATGGGGCATTTATGTTTTAGAGTGAGACGAATTCGATAACCTATGAGAAGGGAAACCTAATGAACAAGACCCAATTAATCGACTTTATCGCAGAGAAAGCAGACCTATCAAAAGCACAAGCAAAAGCTGCTCTTGAAGCGACTCTTGATGGTGTAACTGGCGCACTTAAAGAGGGTGACCAAGTTCAACTAATTGGTTTTGGTACATTCAAAGTAAACCACCGCGCTGCACGTACTGGTCGTAACCCTAAGACTGGTGACGAGATTCAAATCGCAGCAGCTAACGTACCAGCATTCGTAGCAGGTAAAGCGCTGAAAGAATCAGTAAACTAAGTTAGAATGCACCGAGGTATCCTGCCTCGGTGCAATTTCATGAAAAAACATCTACTCACTTCACTTCTCCTATCTAGCCTTACCCTTTTTGGCTGTTCGTCGGTTGAAACTCCTAATTTAGAACAATTCACGCATTTTTCTGGTGGTAAAGTTGCGGGAGATGCTAGCAGCTTGTACTGGATGACAGAGAAACTCACTCGTGTGAGTACGGCGGCTGATTATGTGACTATGGGGGACAATGGTTGGTTCCAGAGTGATTATCGCTGGGATGAAGGTGAGTTGCGAGAGTTGATTCGAAAAGGCGAGCAAGTTGATACCAAACAAGAGTTGGTGCCTTTTCAAATCCACATCCGTTTCAATAAAGATGGCGAAGCGGTTTACCAACAATATCGTGTTAACCGTAAAGTCTTACCACTCCAGCATGACCAATTAGAGCGCTACAAAGCAGAAGCGAATGACGTAGTGGCATCGGTTAAGGCGCAGTCTCGTAACAATCAGAGCCTTATTCAAGGTTATTGGAATGGTCAATCGTTTGAAACCTGCAAAGGTAAGGTGTTCTCGACACTCGAGTTTAATCAGACGCTGCCAAAATTTATTATCGAGCGTCTCTCATCGGTAGACAGTTATGTGGCTTTTGTCGGCAAGCAGTCACGAAACAAAGCAATGGTCGATGAACTGTTGATGCTCAATGACGATGACTTTGATTGTGTTTCTCGGCCAACGTTGATCTCTGAATAAACATTGCTTCGAATTCTGTCGAACAAGAACAATAAAAAAAGGCGCTGAGTGCGCCTTTTGTTTTTTAGCCAACTTATGTTGTTTTTATTTGTCTTGCTCACGTGCAATTGCACGGTAGCCGATATCGTTGCGATGGAACATGCCATCCCAACTGATCTGTTTTGCAAGCTCGTAAGCACGCTGCTGCGCTTCTGATACGCTGTTGCCAAGTGCGGTTGCACAAAGAACGCGACCACCGTTTGTCACGATGTCGCCATCTTTGTTATCTGTACCTGCATGGAAGACTTTTTCGCCTTCAATTTCAACTTGTGGCAGACCCGAAATTACGTCGCCTTTGTTGTATGCAGCTGGGTAACCACCGGCTGCTAACACGATACCAATCGATGCTCGTGGATCCCACTTCGATTCCGCTTGATCCAGTTTCTCGTCGATTGCCGCTAGGCACAGATCAACAAGATCCGATTCCATGCGCATCATGATAGGTTGTGTCTCAGGATCACCGAAGCGGCAGTTGTACTCGATTACTTTCGGAGTGCCGTCTTTGTCGATCATCAGACCCGCGTATAGGAAACCAGTGTAAGGGTTACCTTCAGAGGCCATGCCACGTACTGTTGGGTAAATCACTTCTTCCATGATGCGGTTGTGGATTTCTTGTGTCACCACTGGAGCTGGAGAGTATGCTCCCATGCCACCGGTGTTAGGACCCGTATCTTTGTCGCCTACGCGTTTGTGGTCTTGGCTGGTGGCCATTGGCAGAACGTTCTCACCATCCACCATCACGATGAAGCTTGCTTCTTCACCATCTAGGAACTCTTCGATAACGACACGACTACCAGCATCACCAAATGCGTTGCCTGCTAGCATGTCTTTGATTGCGTCCTCAGCTTCTTCTAGCGTCATCGCTACGATAACGCCTTTACCAGCAGCAAGGCCGTCAGCTTTTACTACGATAGGTGCACCTTGCTCACGCACGTAAGCAAGCGCTGGTTCAATTTCTGTGAAGTTTGCGTATGCACCGGTTGGGATTTGGTGACGAGCAAGGAAGTCTTTAGTAAACGCTTTAGAGCCTTCAAGTTGCGCTGCGGCTTGGGTAGGGCCAAAGATTGGTAAGCCAGCTTCGCGGAACGCATCAACCACACCAATAACCAATGGTGCTTCTGGGCCAACGATAGTCAGTTCAATCGCCTTCTCTTTGGCGAAAGCAACAAGGCCAGCGATGTCTTCTACATCGATGTTTACGTTCTCTAGTTTTGGCTCTAGTGCTGTACCTGCGTTGCCTGGTGCAACGAAGATAGTCTCAACATTTGGGTTTTGTGCCGCTTTCCAACCTAGCGCATGTTCACGACCGCCTGAACCAATGATTAAAACTCGCATATGAAAATCCTTAATCTTATAAATACCGTTTGCTCAAACTCAGATATTTCGCAAAGACCTGAGTATGGCCTCTCTAATTCAGTGGGACGAGGACAAGGCGACAAGTGAACTTATTCCTATGAGCATAGTATGCTATGTGATTAGGATAAGTGAACGCCGTCAACGCAGTTATCGTCCCAGTGAAGACGAGAGGATTAGTGGCGGAAGTGACGCATACCGGTAAAGATCATCGCCATGCCGTGCTCGTCGGCTGCTGCGATAACTTCGTCATCACGCATAGAACCACCTGGTTGGATCACACACTTGATGCCCGCTTCTGCAGCCGCGTCGATACCGTCACGGAATGGGAAGAATGCATCTGATGCCATTACACAACCTTCAACCTGTAGACCTTCGTCTGCAGCTTTGATGCCTGCGATTTTCGCAGAGTAAACGCGGCTCATTTGGCCAGCACCTACACCGATAGTCATGTCGCTTTTCGAGTAAACGATCGCGTTAGATTTCACGTATTTCGCTACTTTCCAGCAGAACAGTGCATCTTTTAGCTCTTCTTCTGTTGGCTGGCGCTTAGAAACCACTTTTAGGTCGTCTAGGCTTACCATGCCTTGGTCGCGGTCTTGAACCAGTAGACCGCCATTCACGCGTTTCACGTCAAAGCCAGTTGTCTTCGTTGTCCATTCGCCACACTCAAGTAGACGTACGTTCTTCTTCGCTGCAACCACTTCAATCGCTTCAGCAGAAACAGAAGGTGCGATGATCACTTCAACGAATTGACGCTCAACAATAGCGGTTGCTGTTGCTGCGTCTAGCTCTTGGTTGAATGCAATGATGCCGCCGAATGCAGATGTTGGGTCAGTTTGGTAAGCACGGTTGTACGCTTCTAGGATGTCTTTACCTAGAGCAACACCGCATGGGTTTGCGTGTTTTACGATCACACATGCTGGCTCGTTGAACTCTTTCACACACTCAAGTGCGGCGTCCGTGTCTGCAATGTTGTTGTAAGAAAGGGCTTTACCTTGGATTTGGCGAGCAGTAGAAACAGATGCTTCTTGTGGGTTTGCTTCAACGTAGAATGCGGCTGCTTGGTGGCTGTTCTCACCGTAGCGCATGTCTTGCTTCTTCTCGAACTGTTGGTTGAACGTACGAGGGAATTTGCTCTCTTCATCACCTTCTTTGTTCTCACCGTAAGATGGAACCATAGTGCCGAAGTAGTTTGCGATCATGCCGTCGTAAGATGCTGTGTGCTCGAATGCTGCGATAGCTAGGTCGAAACGAGTTTCTAGTGTTAGAGACTTCTCGTTTGCGTCCATCTCTGCAATTACGCGGCCGTAATCACCTGCGTTAACAACGATAGTCACGTCTTTGTGGTTTTTCGCTGCAGAACGAACCATTGTTGGGCCGCCGATATCGATGTTTTCAACAGCGTCGGCTAGTGTACAGCCTTCTTTGGCAACGGTTTCTGCGAATGGGTATAGGTTTACGACAACCATATCGATAGGGTTGATGCCGTGCTTTTCCATCACGTCATCATCTTGGCCACGACGACCAAGCACACCACCGTGAACTCTTGGGTGAAGCGTTTTAACGCGGCCGTCCATCATTTCTGGGAAACCAGTGTAGTCAGAGACTTCGGTTACGGCGATGCCTTGTTCGGCAAGTAGGCGAGCTGTACCACCAGTAGATAGGATATCGACACCGCGCTCAGCAAGAGCTTGCGCAAACTCAACAATACCTGTTTTGTCTGATACGCTGATAAGCGCACGGCGAATAGGACGAGCGTTATTCATGCTTCCATTTTCCTCAAATTCACGGAGTTAAAGATGTTTGCCAAAAATGAACTTGTTTTTACCTCTTGGGGTAAAATATTGGCCAGTTTTGGTAAAGACCTTTGCAGGGTGTTTTCTGGTTAGAAAACAGTCTCCACATTTGATGGCGCGTATTCTAACCAATTTATTACAAAAAAGCTCGCGCAATCGTTTGGCATCTCAAAAATAATTGCAAAAAAGTCGTTCTTTAGCTTTAAAAGTAACGAGATAGTTAATAGGGAAAGTTATGTTTCAGATAGGTGAACTGGCAAAACGTTGTGGTGTGACTGCCGATACATTGCGTTTCTACGAGAAAAACGCGCTAATAAAACCCGCAGGACGAAGTGAGTCAGGCTACCGCTTGTATGATGAAGAGAATCAAAAGCAGGTGCACTTTATCCTCAAAGGTAAAGATCTTGGCTTGAGTCTGGATGAAATTAAAGACCTGTTAGAAATTAAGTTAGAAGCGACAGAACACAGCTGTGCAGAGGTAAAAGCCATTACTTCTGCTAAGTTAGAGCTGATTGATGGGAAAATTAACGAGCTGACGAAAATTCGCCGAGCGTTAAAGAAGATTAATGATGCTTGTTGTGGTCATACAGACGATGACGCCACACATTGCTCTATCCTCGCAGCACTTGAGTAGTCTCATTCTTGCATCACTTAACTTAAGTTTGCATTTTTGGCGACTTGCTTTTCTAGGTACACGCTGCTTTCCCACCTATAATCTTGCCTTTAGTTACTTGTAGGAATCGACCATTGTCTGATTCCTAGCGTAACGCTGTCTGTAGATACGAGAGTTTTCATACATGGTTGGAGTCTATTTTCAAATCAATGACTGGGTTTTGAGCGTTGATGAAAATAAGCTGTATCGACAAGATAGGGAAGTTACTGTTGAGCCACGCTTAATTAATCTTTTGCACTTCTTAGCGGAGCATGCGAATGAGGTGTTCAACCGCGAGGAATTGATTCAGTACGTTTGGGCTGGAGCGATTGTGACCGATCAAGTGGTGACTCAATCCATCTTTGAGTTGCGTAAGCTACTACGTGACGGTCGAGAGGAAAATACCAACTACGTTATCACGGTGCCCAAGCGTGGCTATAAGCTGGTAGCGAACGTGGTTACTATGACGCATGAAGAGTTTGTCACAAGTCGGCAAAATGAAGAGATCCCACCTTCGGTTGAAGAATCGGAAGAGGATTGTCTACCTATAGCACCAGCCGTTACCTTTCCTGCCGGTCCTCTAACTCGCGCGGTCTGCGAGATGTCAAAAGAGAAAAAAGCACCTCAGAGCAAAAACAAAATCAGTCCTTGGCGATTGGGAATTATGAACTTCATCTGGATCAGTATGTTGGTCGTAGTGATGGGCGTGTTTACCTACAAGCAATCGGAAGTGCGTATTACCCAAGCCATCGATACCCATCTGATTGAGTTCAAGTTTCAAGATAATTTTACGAATGAAGGATTAAGCTACGATTTGGCAGACGGATTCGCCCAAAAGTTGATGTCCGACATTGCTCAAGTCAGTGATTACCGAGTTATGCTAAAGAAGGCGTCGTTTACTTCTGGCATTGTGCCTGGTAAATCGGTTGTGGTGAGAGTTCGTGAGAATGACGGTGGCAGCTTTTTAGAGGTGGAATATCGCAATAACTCATCTGAGAAAGTGTTGTTTAGTCGTCAATACGCGTTAACCAGTAGTCATTTAAAGACAGTGCTTCAACAAGCGTCGTTGGATTTGATGCAAGTGCTGAAAGTGTCGGATGCCAAATTGAAATCTACGATGCTGGTGGCGGGAATGCCAATGAATCCCGACGCGTTGGAGTTGTTTGTTCAGGCTAACCATTACCTTAATGTCTCTGATACTAAACAATTCCGCCAAGGTATCGACTTGATGGAAAACATTTTAGAAATCGAGCCGGATAATGCTTACGTTCAAGCTGAGTTGTTGATTGCTTACCATGTACAAAAGGCACTTGATTTCTCACAGGAGTTGAAGAAAGGGCGAATGCAGCAGCTCAGTGAAGCACTAGAGACTAATGTGAAAATGATGGTGGGGCCAATTCAACCGCGAATTTATGAAGCTTTAGCACTGCACGAAACCATCATTGGTGATATGGCGTTAGCCAAGCGGCATCTCGGACAGGCATTGAGGTTACGTGATTCAGTGCTTTCCTATGTGATTCGCGGTAAGCACGCCGAATTGGATGGTGATCTGGATTTAGCCAGTGAGTCTTACAGTGAAGCTTTCTATATTGATACGTCGGTTGAGACGTACCTGCTGTGCGAAAACTTGGTCTTCCCAAGTAACATGAAGGCGATTGATTACGCCATGTATCGCGCCGTTCACCCTTCTGTCGTTCGAATGCTTTAATTCTCTCGGACTCAACGTCAGCCTAATGCTAGCCCCTCATTTCGATGAGGGGCTTTTTTGTCGCTGTCGAAAAGTGAAAAGGGTGGGGCGGTGGGGCAATGACTTACGAAGGAGCTAACAACGCAAGCTTGCAACGGGAATGCATACCCGCTTTGCTTCTCTATCTCTATCTCTATCTCTATCTCTATCTCTATCTCTATCTCTATCTCTATCTCTATCTCTATCCCTATCTCTATTGATTGTATGAAGTGTCTGGATGAGTTATGTGGCGAGAATGATTCTGATGCTTTCTTGCAGGAGAGATGAATATTGACTTGGGTCAAGAAGCGCGATCAGGGAGAGATTTATGGAATCAACACTTCAGGGAATCAACCCTTAGGGATGGGGAAGTTGATAGAGGTTGATAACTTTTATCGCGATGACCAACGAGTTGATGAGAGTTTATCTATCGGTAGAAGGTTTGATGTTTTTCTTATAACCGTATGAATAATATAGTTTTACATTTTTGTGTTTATCATATTTATCTCAACTTGATGTTGATGAACTAATCATTTTATTGATAACACCAAGTTTATTTTTTTCCCGATTTTTGGGCGTAGTCTTCACTTCGAAATTTAGCGAGGTCGAGCAGGTTCTTCCTCATAGCATCTCGCTAATTACCATTCAGTTTGAGTCATGTTGACTCGAGTAGAATAGATTTGGAGATGTTATGTCATCGAATGCGAAAAAAATCGGCCTTATTGCCTGTACGGGTGTCGTAGCCGGTAACATGATGGGTAGTGGTATCGCACTATTACCTTCTAGTCTTGCCTCTGTAGGCTCTGTTTCAATCTTCAGTTGGCTGATCTGTTTGGTCGGTGCACTGAGTCTGGCGTTTGTTTACGCTCGTCTGGCAACCAAAAACCCACAAGAAGGTGGTCCTATCGCTTATGCTGGCGAAGTGTCTCCGGTATTTGGTTTCCAAACGGGCGTTCTTTATTACCACGCGAACTGGATTGGTAACCTGGCTATTGCCATTACAGGTGTTTCTTACCTTTCAGTATTCTTCCCTGTGCTTAATAACCCAATCCCAGCAGGTATTGCGACGATTGCATCGGTATGGATCTTCACTTTCGTCAACCTACTTGGTGGTAGCTGGGTAAGCCGTCTATGTACGCTTGGTCTAGTTCTTATCCTTATCCCAGTTGTTGGTACAGCCGCATTTGGTTGGACGCACTTCGATACTGCGCTTTACAGCCAAAACTGGAACGTATCAGCAGGCACTGACAGCCACGCGGTAGTAACAGCGGTTCTTATCTGTCTATGGTCATTCGTAGGTGTGGAATCAGCAGCGGTATCGACTGGTATGGTAGAAAACCCTAAACGTACTGTACCACTAGCAACTATGTTGGGTACTGGTATCGCAGGTGTGATTTACATCCTATCAACTCAAATGATCAGCGGCATGTTCCCAGCGTCAGAAGTTGCGGCATCAGGTGCGCCATTTGCATTAGCAACCACTGAGCTATTCGGTAGCTGGACAGCACCATTCGTATCAGCATTCACAGCGCTAGCATGTTTCACTTCGCTAGGTTCTTGGATGATGCTAGTAGGTGAAGCAGGTAAACGCGCAGCAAACGACGGCAACTTCCCTAAAATCTACGGCGAAACTGACAAAAACGGTGTGCCTAAGAAAGGTCTAATCCTTGCGTCAATCAAGATGACTGCACTGATGATTGTACTGATGTTCTTCAGCTCTAAAACAGCACACGCATCAGACCTGTTCAACCAGCTAACGACTGATGCAGTTCTACTAACTATGCTGCCTTACTTCTACTCAAGCATTAACTTGATTCGCTTCGAAGGTATGACAACACGCAACGGCTTCGTAATGCTGTTCTCTGGTGTAGCTTGTCTGTTCTGCTTCATTGCCCTTGCTGGTGCAGAAGGCGGTACGCTAACAGCAACCTTCATCGTGTCTCTCGTTATCTTGATGTTTTACAGCAAAAAAGCAGGTCTTGCTCAGTACATGAAGCTACACGCTGACGACATGCCTGCTCAAGCAAGCAACTAATCCCCAAACGCTGGCACTTCGGTGCCAGCCAATAAAAAACAAATTCACTCGGCGCTCACCTTACTCATTGCCTGTAAATGGCAAAGAGCGCCTTCATTCGCCTTGGAGATGTCCAAATGAATATTTTCGCTATCTTGAACCACATGGGTGTGTTCTTTAAAGAAGAGCCAGTTCGTCAACTTCACGCTGCTCTTGAGAAAGCGGGCTACGAAGTGGTTTACCCAGTAGATGATAAAGACTTGATCAAAATGATTGAGATGAACCCACGCATTTGCGGTGTGCTGTTCGACTGGGATAAATACTCACTAGAGCTATGTGAACGTATTAGCCAGATCAACGAAAAACTGCCTGTTCACGCATTTGCTAACGAACAGTCTACTCTAGACATTTCACTAACAGACCTACGTCTAAACGTGAGCTTCTTCGAGTACGCTTTAGGTATGGCTGACGACATCGCTATCAAAATCAACCAAGCGACTGAGGCATACAAAGATGCCATCATGCCTCCATTCACTAAAGCGCTATTCAAATACGTAGAAGAAGGTAAATACACCTTCTGTACTCCAGGTCACATGGGCGGTACTGCATTCCAGAAAAGCCCTGCTGGTAGCATCTTCTACGATTTTTACGGTCCAAACACATTTAAAGCGGACGTATCAATCTCAATGCCTGAGCTAGGTTCTCTACTAGACCACTCAGGTCCACATAAAGATGCAGAAGAATACATCGCGCGCACATTCAATGCAGACAGCTCGTACATCGTAACTAACGGTACGTCTACATCGAACAAAATCGTGGGTATGTACTCAGCACCTGCTGGCAGCACAGTACTGATTGACCGTAACTGTCACAAATCTCTGACTCACCTAATGATGATGAGCGACGTGACACCAATCTACTTCCGCCCAACTCGTAACGCATACGGCATCCTTGGTGGTATTCCACAAAGCGAATTCAGCCGCGATGTCATTGCAGAGAAAGTGGCGAAAACACCAGGTGCAACAGCACCAACTTACGCAGTAGTGACTAACTCAACTTACGATGGCTTGCTGTACAACACACAATTCATCAAAGAGTCGCTAGATTGTAAACACATCCACTTCGACAGTGCTTGGGTGCCTTACACTAACTTCAACCCAATTTACGAAGGTAAATGTGGTATGAGTGGTGAAGCGATGCCAGGCAAAGTGTTCTACGAAACACAATCAACACACAAACTGTTGGCTGCGTTCTCACAAGCTTCAATGATTCATGTGAAAGGCGACTTTGATAAAGAATCTTTCAACGAAGCATTCATGATGCACACTTCAACTTCACCTCAGTACGGCATTGTTGCTTCTACTGAAACTGCAGCGGCAATGATGCGCGGCAACACTGGTAAGAAGTTGATGCAAGACTCTATCGATCGCGCAATCCGCTTCCGTAAAGAGATCAAACGTCTAGAAGCAGAAAGCGACAGCTGGTTCTTCGATGTATGGCAACCAGAAAACATCGATACCACGGAATGTTGGAAACTAGACCCTAGCGACACATGGCACGGCTTCAAGAACATGGATGACAACCACATGTATCTTGACCCAATCAAAGTAACGCTACTGACTCCGGGGATGAATAAAGAAGGCGAACTAGAAGAATCAGGTATTCCTGCTTCGCTGGTGGCTAAATTCCTAGACGAGCGCGGCATCGTGGTAGAGAAAACAGGTCCATACAACTTGTTGTTCCTATTCTCAATCGGTATCGACAAATCAAAAGCAATGCAATTGCTACGCGGCCTAACTGAATTTAAACGTGGCTACGACTTGAACCTAACCATCAAGAGCTTCCTACCTTCACTATACAACGAAGACCCAAGCTTCTATGAAGGCATGCGTGTTCAAGAACTAGCACAAGCGATTCATGACCTAACTAAGAAATACAACCTACCTGAGCTAATGTACAAAGCGTTCGATGTACTTCCAGAAATGAAAGTAACACCACACGCAGCATGGCAAGAAGAGCTTCGTGGCAACATCGAAGAAATCAAACTGGAAGAAATGGTTGGCCGCGTAAGTGCGAACATGATCCTTCCTTACCCTCCAGGTGTGCCACTAGTACTTCCTGGTGAAATGGTGACTCAAGAGTCTCGCCCTGTGCTGGACTTCCTAGAGATGCTTTGTGAGATCGGTGCGCATTACCCAGGTTTCGAAACCGACATCCACGGTCTATACCAACAAAAAGATGGTAGTTACACCGTAAAAGTATTGAAGAACTAAGTTCCTCTCGAAGATGACGCCATTGGGAATGCAAGCATGCTCCACTCTTACGAGCTCAATGCGTCATCGAACAATAACGACATTTAGATATACCCCTAACTCATCTGTCGTAAAGATAAGGGCAAGGATGCTCTGATCTTTTCTTCTATATATAGAAGAAACACTTTTCCAAGACTTCACCTGAAGTACCCCAAATAAAAAGCAAAGACCAAAAGAGCAGTTCGTCATCGTTCTGCTCTTTTTTTTCGTCTTTATATAGTTAGAAAGAGAAAAAAGAACCAAGAGAGATAAGATCAGCAACCGAAATCACAAAGAAACCGGCGATCTTTTAATGCAGAAGTCAGGTGTTCCATCATGAAAAGATCCTCTACAACCCGAAGTATTAGACAAGATCGTTGAGTATCTATGCAGAATGCTTGTTATTTGTTCGGTTGAAAGTTTTTTTGCAAAAAACGCTTGTGCTAATTTCTCAACCCCCTATACTGCGCATCCACCGACACGGAGTGAGACGAAAGTCACACAGCGAGTCGGGAAGAGAGAAAAAAGAATTTGAAAAAAATGCTTGACTCTCTCACGGTGTGAAGTAAGATACGCACCCCTAACGACGAGCAACTAAGCTGCTGAAAATGTTAGAAAAGCTCTTTAAAAATAAGAACCTATCAATCTGTGTGGGCACTCGTTGATGATAATCCAATTCGATACTTCGGTATCAAATTAGGTTTCAATGATACGAAGTGACCATTGAATCTTCGGATTCAGCACAGTCAATTCAAACATTACTTTATGTAATGTTCAGTATTCATTGAGCCGAACAAAATCTTAAATTGAAGAGTTTGATCATGGCTCAGATTGAACG
>NZ_JAKKCS010000028.1:0-26595 GCF_021728075.1 Vibrio sp. D54
TGGTAGCAGAGTCCGTAGATATCTATAATCAAATGAGGCCTCATACGGCTTTAAAATACAAAACGCCCGATGAAGTACATCGAGCGTTTTAGTTAAAAAGTGTCAACCCATATCAGGACGGGTCAAACTCTATTTTTAGAAGCCGCGCTGGAACAATCCTGCAAGATAATCCAACTCTTCCCTGCTCTCTTCAATCGCTAACGCTTCAAACCAAATCGCTTCGCTGTAATGCTCTGCTTTCATAAACAGTCGGCAACCTTCAAAGTCGATCAGCCAAGAGTGAATATCCGCATCCCATTGTTTTTCAACCACAGTAGCAGAAAGCAAGCCGACTAAACGCTCACCTAAAGCAGGAAAGCTATCAAGGTCAAAGCTCGGCGCGGTAATGATTAAGCGCCCTTCTTGTGCCATGTAGTCCGCTAAGCCAAATTCCTTTTGCATCTTGGTTCCTTATCCGTGGTGAGTAATGTGTTCTTGAATCAAATCAAGGAATGGGTCGGCGTACTTCTCCAGTTTGCGTTGACCAACACCGCTGACTGCCAGCATTTCGCCGTAAGACGTTGGCAGAATTTCCGCCATATCAATCAAAGTCGCGTCACTGAAGACCACGTATGGTGGCAAACCATCTTCATCAGCAATCGACTTACGCAGCTTACGTAACTTGGCAAACAGCTTCTTATCGTAATTCTTGCTGGTCAGTTTATCTGACTTCGCCGCGCGTGCTGCGGTGTCTAAACGCGGAACTGCTAACTCCAGAGTCACATCGCCACGCAACAGCGGACGCGCCTCTTCGGTAAGTTGCAGCGTTGAGTTACGAGTGATGTTTTGGAACAGCAGACCCTTGTGGATTAACTGACGGAAGATACTCACCCAGTAATCGTGGCTGTGATCACGCCCTATCGCGTAGGTAGAAATTTTATCGTGCCCGTTTTCACGTACACGAATGTTTTGCATGCCACGTAACACTTCTACCACGTAGCCCATACCAAAGCTCTGATTAACACGGTACACACAAGACAACGCCTTACGCGCTTCTTCCGTTGCATCAAAGTGTTTCGGTGGATCTAAGCAAATATCGCAGTTGCCACATGGCTTCTCACGATACTCACCAAAGTAATTCAATAGCACCTGACGACGACAAGTCTGCGCCTCAGCAAAGGCACTCATCGCATTCAGTTTATGGGTTTCCACCTGCTTCTGTGGACCGTCGTCTTTCTCATCCAACATACGACGCAGCCAACTGATGTCCGCTGGGTCATACAACATCATGGCTTCCGCAGGTAAACCATCACGCCCTGCACGACCGGTTTCCTGATAGTAGGATTCGATGTTGCGCGGGATATCAAAGTGAACCACAAAACGCACGTTTGGTTTGTTGATGCCCATACCGAATGCCACAGTCGCCACTACGATTTGGATGTCATCACGTTGGAAAGCTTCTTGAACGTAAGCGCGCTCATCAGCATCCATACCTGCATGATAACCAGCAGCACGAATGTGGTTGTTGCACAGCTTCTCGGTCACCATCTCAACTTTCTTACGGCTACCACAATAGATGATGCCGCAATTACCCTTTTGGGTTTCAAGATAACGAACGATTTGCGAAACCGGTTTGTGCTTCTCAACTAAGTTGTAGCGGATGTTAGGACGGTCGAAGCTGCCTAGGTAAACCTCTGGATTATTCAGTTGCAGACGCTCAAGAATATCTCGGCGCGTTGCGTCATCCGCCGTCGCCGTCAGCGCCATAAATGGCACGTGGGAAAACTGCTGCTTAAGTTGACCAAGCGCGGCATATTCTGGACGAAAATCGTGTCCCCACTGGGAAATACAGTGCGCTTCATCGACGGCAATCATCGATAGCGGCAGATTTTCCAAGCGCTCAATGAAGTCACGCATCAATACGCGTTCTGGCGAGACGTACACCAACTTAAGATGCCCAGTGTGCATGCGGTTATACACGCTGAGCAGCTCTTCGCGAGGCATGGTGGAGTTGATGCACTCAGCCGCTACACCGTTGGCTTTAAGCTGATCCACTTGGTCTTTCATCAGCGAAATCAGCGGAGAAATGACCAAAGTAATGCCAGAGCGAACCAAAGCAGGAATTTGATAACACAGCGACTTACCGCCACCAGTAGGCAGGATAACTAAGCTGTCGCGACCTTCTACCGCAGCATCAATCACCAACTGCTGACCATCACGGAACTCTTGGTAACCAAACACATCCTCCAACACACGTTGAGGCGTTACAGGCGAATCAGATTGTTCGGCTAACAAGGTCGAGGTCATGAAAAGTCTCAGATTGGGTCTTAAAAAAGAGGTGCTTATGCATACCACTGGCACACAAAGTGAGGGCACATTGTAATGGGGTTTCATGGTGAATAAAACCGCAAATTGTTAGGTGTTTCGCATCACGACTCGTATACTGATTTTCTGCTCTATAAAACACACAATTAGGTGACACTTCATGACACCAGAAGACGAACAACAACGCGCGCGGCAAGGTATCTTGCTAGCGATCGGCGCGTATACCATGTGGGGCATTGCGCCGATGTACTTTAAGTCCATCGCACAAGTATCTCCTTTGGAAATTCTAAGCCACCGAGTGATATGGTCTTTCTTTTTGCTTGCTGCACTCCTCCATTTTGGCCGTCACTGGCGCTCGGCTTACCACATCGCGAAAGACAAAACGAAAATCGCTTACCTGATCGCAAGTTCCATGTTAATTGGCGGCAATTGGTTGATTTTCATTTGGGCGGTAAACTCGAATCATATGCTCGACGCCAGCTTAGGTTATTACATTAACCCATTAATCAATGTCTTGCTCGGCATGGTATTTTTGGGAGAGCGACTGCGCAAATTACAGTGGTTCGCGGTTGTATTGGCAGGTTGTGGCGTACTCGTTCAACTGATTGTATTTGGCTCCGTACCCGTTGTTGCGATGGCGTTAGCAATGAGCTTCGGCTTTTATGGCTTATTAAGAAAGAAAGTCAGTGTCGATGCAAAAACTGGCTTGTTTATCGAGACATTACTTCTGCTGCCGGTGGCCGCTGTTTATTTGCTTTTTATTGCCGATACACCAACCTCAAATATGCTTACGAATCCACTTACGTTAAATAGTTTGTTGATCGCTGCTGGGGTTATAACAACCCTGCCACTGCTGTGCTTTACGGGTGCAGCAACAAGACTCAAATTATCGACTTTGGGCTTTTTCCAATATATAGGCCCAAGCTTAATGTTTTTACTTGCAGTATTGATGTATGGCGAACCCTTTACCATGGATAAAGCGATCACTTTCGTCTTTATTTGGGGAGCACTAGTCGTGTTTAGCTTTGATGGATTACGTAATAACCGTCGCTCACGCCGAATCGTTCAGCCACAGTGATCGTTTTTTACAAGACAAGTTAGAAATTGCCAGATAAGCTTGGTCATAATGTGACCAAGCTTTTTTTGTTTAATGGAACATATTCAGTACTACGCAACCGACCATGACAACTTGAGTCTAATAGAGGCGAAATACCAGAAATTTGCTTTTCAAAGGCATTACCATCTGGATTTTCATCTCGGCCTGATCACGCATGGTGCGCAGAAGTTCCAATACCAAGGTAACAGCCACCAAGTTGGTCACGGGCAAATTGTGATTATGCCGCCGGATGAGCTGCACGACGGGCAATCTAAGCTCGAGAGTGGCTACGAAGTAAATGTGTTTGCGATCGAACCTCATCTATTGAGCGATCTGGCTGATCTTAAGCAAAACGGTCAAATAATACACTTCAACGAACTGATCATCTCGGATCCGCAGATATTTTCACAACTTAGTAACTTACACGGGCTGCTTCGTCGTGAAAACCTCAGCCAACTCACCAAAGATTGCCTTCCTTTTGAAGGATTTAACCAACTTTTTGATCGCTACGGATCGCTTGAGCGACAAAAAGTGGTGCCGCTAGGAAACCAATCGCTTGGGACGTTAAAAGATTACCTAATGGCGAACCTTGGCCAAGCAGTGCGTTTGGATTCACTTTCAGAGCTGTGCCAACTGAGCCCAACTCAGTTCCAGCGCCACTTTAAAGCGCAAACTGGCATGACGCCTTATGCATGGTTCGCACGCCTGCGCCTTGAACAAGGCATGAAGTTACTGCAAGCTGGTCAATGTGGTACCGACGTCGCTCATCAAATCGGTTTCTACGATCAAGCGCATTTCAGCAAAGCGTTTAAACAGACCTACGGCGTTTCCCCTTCTCAAGTGGCTCGTTAGTTTCATTTACCGAGAAAGCTGTCAGTTTTTTACAAGCGCCACAGGTGACTTACCACGACAATAGCCGCATTGGTTAAATTTGAGATGTGTTATGAATGAATCCACCATATTGCTGACACTCGCCAGCATTCACTTTATTGCCCTAATGAGTCCAGGTCCGGACTTTGCGCTGGTCGTACAAAACGCGACGCGTCATGGTCGTCAAACTGGCTTGTACATTGCGTTGGGATTGTCCGTCGGTATTTTGCTGCACTCTTTGTTCAGCCTGACAGGTGTGAGTTTTGTCGTCCACCAGCACCCAGTGCTGTATTCCGTGGTACAACTGCTCGGTGGTAGTTACCTGCTCTACTTAGGAATTGGCGCATTGCGTGCCGTGATCTCGATGATCCAAAACCCACTGACGGATCAACCTAAGAAGCAAAATAACCTAGTGATCAGCAATAAGCGTCAAGCGTTTGCTAAAGGGTTTGCGACCAACATTCTTAACCCAAAAGCCCTGGTGTTCTTTGTCAGTTTGATGTCGAGTTTAGTCCCAGCAGGTATGTCGATTACTGGCAAAGGTATTGCACTGGTCATCCTGTTTGGCTTGTCGCTATTCTGGTTCTCTAGCCTTGCATGGATGCTATCGACACAGCGCTTACAGCGTAAATTGCAACAAGCGGGTATCTACATCGACGGTCTATGCGGCGTGGTATTTACTCTAGTGGGCGGCAGTATTCTATACCAAACTATCAATACTTTTATCGGATAAAGTACTGATTTAAAAGCGTAGCACAATCGACATTTCTAAGATTGCTGACTCGACGTGACTCTCCATAACTGCCAAGCTCAAAGCACAAAACTGGCAACATGGAGAGTCATCATGCATTGGACGTTCAACCGACTCGTGACCACGGGTCTTTTTCTTACCTCCCCACTAATCTTATCTACATCAGTCTTTGCTAACCAAGCAGCAGATGCGGTTGCGCCGGAGCACAGCACTGGCTTCGAGCAAAAACAATTGATCAAAGCGAAAGATTATATGGTTACCGCTGCTAACCCAATTGCAACCCAAGCTGGTGCGGATGTTATTGCCCAAGGTGGTAATGCTATTGATGCTATGGTTGCCGTGCAGCTGATGCTAGGCTTAGTAGAACCCCAATCTTCAGGCATTGGTGGTGGCGCCTTCTTAGTGTATTGGGACAGTGAGAAACAAAAACTGACTACGTATGATGGACGCGAAACCGCACCGCTCGCCGCAACGCCGAAACTCTTCCTAGATGACAAAGGACAACCACTGCAATTTTACGATGCGGTTGTCGGTGGGCGTTCCGTTGCCACTCCTGGTACAGTGAAACTGCTGTGGGACACGCACCAGAAATACGGCAAGTTGGAATGGAAGAAGATCATCCAACCCGTGATTACCTTGGCTGAGCAAGGTTTCGAAGTCAGTCCTCGCCTCGCGAGTCTGATTGAGAAAGATGCTAAGCGCCTATCACGCTTCCCTGCGACTAAGGCTTACTTCTTCAATCCAGACGGCTCACCAAAAACCGAAGGCACGTTGTTGAAGAACCCTGAATACGCGCAAACTCTGACGGCAATTGCAGAGCAAGGGGCAAAAGCTTTCTATCAAGGCGATATCGCCACAGACATCATCAAGACAGTACAGAATGCACCGGGCAATCCTGGCGTATTGGCACAACCTGACTTTGATGCGTTCCAAATCAAGCAACGTGAACCGGTTTGTGCGGCTTACCAAAGCTATGACATCTGCGGCATGGGACCACCTAGCTCTGGCGCATTGACGGTTGGACAGATTCTCGCGATCACCGAGCAATACGATCTTAAAGGTTGGGGAGCCGAAAGCGCAAAATCATGGCAAGTGATCGCCGATGCATCGCGCATTGCGTTTGCGGATCGCGGTAAGTACATGGCTGACCAAGATTATGTGCCAATGCCAACCGAAGGCTTGCTTGATAAAGATTATCTCAAACAACGTGCTGAGCTCATTCAAGTCGGTAAAGCCTTGAGTAAGGTTGAAGCCGGCAACCCTCCTTGGTCGCACGCGATGAACTTAAGCATGGACCAATCGATCGAGCTGCCTTCCACCAGCCATTTCAATATCGTCGATAAGCAAGGCAATGTGGTTTCAATGACAACAACCATTGAGAACGCCTTTGGCTCACGCTTGATGGTACGCGGCTTCTTGCTCAATAACGAACTGACCGATTTCTCTTTCCGCACGCATCAAGATGGTGTGCCAATCGCGAACCGCTTAGAACCGGGAAAACGCCCACGTTCATCCATGGCACCAACCATTATGATGAAGGATGACAAACCTTACATGGCAATTGGCTCACCGGGTGGTAGCCGCATTATTGGTTACGTCGCACAAGCCATTATCGCCCACACGCAATGGGATATGGACATCCAAAGCGCGATTAATCAGCCACGATTGCTGAACCGTTTTGGCACCTTAGATATTGAGCAAGGTACCGCCGCAGAGGGCTTACAGCCTGCTCTGGAGAAGATGGGCTTTAAAACCGATGTTCGGGATTTGAACTCTGGTCTGCATGCGATACGAATAACAAAAGACGGTCTTGAAGGCGCTGCGGATCCAAGACGTGAAGGTGCCGCTATCGGGCAGTAAGAGTCTTTCGCTCGACCCCTTGTGCGAGATCTCTCACAAAGGGTTGAGCAAACCTCTCTTTTTTAATGGTAAAACCGCACAGAAAAGAGCATAAGCCATTGAATTTAATAATCATGTATCTTTTTTGAACGCTAAGAGAGTTAAAAAATGTGAGATTAGCCCGTTGTTGGAAATCGTTAAACACGTAATATTAAACCTGTCGGAAGGATGCTGACACGGAACAGGAAACACCACGGACTTGGTGAACTTCAGGAAGAAGAAACGGTTATTCAGGATGAATAGTCGGGCATGGATTGCAAAATTGGACATTGAACGGAATCAATAGTGACTAGGATGGTTGCTACTAAGGACGGGAAATGGACACCTCTGGACGAGGCAAGGATTTGAACATCAGGATGATGTCAGGGACACCGCTCAGGGAACAAGTGATGAGAGCTAACGAGGATAGTTAGCAGACCAGGATAAGGTCACTAAGGACACCGCTAGGAAGGCGACGTAAGGATTAAGCTGACGGATTCAGCACACTATCATGGATTAGATGCATGGAGCACTTTTAGTAGCTGGATTGCTGCGAGTAAGACTATAACCCCGATGGGCGCAAGCCCTCGGGGTTTTTCTTTGCCTAAAGTTTTTCTCAGTAGATCTGCTGAAAACAGGCATTCACCCACAACGCCCACCTTTCACTTCAAAAGGCATCGTTAAGTCGCGCTTTTGTACTCCATTTATCATTCCATTTTTTACTGCGTTAGCGACACCAAAACTGCACAAACAAAAAGAGCCGCCGAAGCAGCTCTTAAGTTGATGATACCAATCACAGTAAATAAGTGATCAGAAATAACGTAGGGAAAATGCTTGAGAACAAGGCGCAACTTTTCGATAAGTAGTTATTCTACAATCAAAAATTGCAACGCAGTTATCGAGTATTTTAACAAGCTAGAATGACCAGTTATTTACTACGATTGGTATGAGTTTTGATAAAGCCTTACAGTTTCTCTAGTCGTGCGTAAGCAGTTACCAACCATTTGATGCCTTCACCATTAAAGGCAATCTGTACACGGCTCTGTGGACCACTGCCTTCGAAGTTGATGATGGTGCCTTCACCAAACTTTGGATGCATCACACGAGAACCTAGCGTAAAGCCGGTTTCATTAAAGCTCTCTTTCACAACAGTTTGGCTAAATCGACCACTGCTTGAAGGACGGCTAACTTGCGCCTTCATTCGTACTTCATCCAAGCATGTTTCTGGCAGTTCACGAATAAAACGAGACGGTTTATGGTATTTATCCTGACCGTACAAACGACGCATTTCAGCATAAGTGATGTACAGTTTCTGCATTGCACGGGTCATGCCTACGTAACACAGACGACGTTCTTCTTCTAAGCGCCCTGCTTCTTCTGCCGACATTTGGCTTGGGAACATGCCTTCTTCCACACCGACCATAAACACCAATGGGAACTCTAGACCTTTCGCACTGTGTAATGTCATGAGCTGAACCGCATCTTCAAATTCGTCCGCTTGTCCTTCGCCCGCTTCTAGTGCTGCGTGGGTTAGGAATGCCGTCAGCAGTGACATGTCTTCGGCTTCTTCTGGTTTCTCGAATTGGCGAGTTGCGGTCACCAATTCCTCCAAGTTCTCAATACGTGCCTTAGACTTTTCGCCCTTCTCTTGCTCGTACATCGCGAACAAGCCCGAGTATTTAATTACATGGTCAGTTTGGTGATGCAGCGGCATCTCTAAGGTGTCGTCTTCTAGCGCGGTGACAAGCTCGATAAAACGGCTCAGAGCACCAGCAGCGCGACCAGCAAGCACCTTCTCGTCCAACATTGCCACACTCGCTTCCCACATGGTGCAACCACGGTCACGAGCCGCAAAACGGATGGTTTCAAGCGTCTTATCACCCAAACCACGCGTTGGCGTATTCACCACACGTTCAAACGCCGCATCATCGTTACGGTTGGCAATCAGACGCATGTAGCTCAAGGCATCTTTGATTTCCTGACGTTCGAAGAATCGCATGCCGCCGTAGATACGGTAAGGCAGACCGGCTTGAATTAACGCTTCTTCCAGAACACGCGACTGGGCGTTGTTACGGTAAAGCATCGCAGCGTCATTCAGAGCACCGCCCTTGTCTTGCCACTCTTTGATTTTGTTCACCGCAAAACGGGCTTCATCTAATTCGTTGTAAGCGCTGTAAACCGAGATGGGCTCACCGACCACGCCATCCGTCCACAACTCTTTACCCATACGCTCGGTGTTATTCGCAATCAGGGTGTTAGATGCTTCCAGAATGGTCTTGGTTGAACGGTAGTTTTGCTCAAGACGAATGGTATTTACGCTTGGGAATTCGAGCGTAAACTTCTCAATATTCTCGACTTTTGCACCACGCCAACCATAAATCGACTGGTCGTCATCACCTACGATCATCACGTGACACTCAGGACCCGCCATCATACGTAGCCAAGCATATTGAATGTTGTTGGTATCTTGGAACTCGTCCACCAAGATATGCTTAAAGCGTGCTTGGTAGTGTTCACGGACGAACTTGTTATCACGCAGTAGCTCATGTGCGCGCAGCAAGATTTCCGCAAAATCGACTAAACCAGCACGGTCACACGCCTCTTGGTAAGCGGTGTACAACTGCAGATATGTCTTGGTCACTGGATCATGGTACGCATCAATGTGCGACGGGCGCAGACCTTCGTCTTTCTTGCCGTTAATCCACCATGCCACTTGGCGTGCTGGCCATTGCTTCTCATCGAGGTTTTGCGCTTTGATCAAACGCTTTAGCAGACGCTGTTGGTCGTCACTGTCGATGATTTGGAAATCTTCCGGTAGCTTGGCATCAAGATAGTGTGCACGCAGAATACGGTGACAAATGCCGTGGAAAGTACCATTCCACATACCGCCTGCACTGCCCATCATTAGCTCTTCGATACGTCCACGCATCTCTGCCGCCGCCTTATTGGTAAAGGTTACCGACATGATTGAAAACGGAGAAGCTTGCTCGACCGACATCAGCCAAGCGATACGGTGAACAAGAACGCGTGTCTTACCACTTCCTGCGCCAGCAAGAACGAGCAAGTTTTCTAGAGGTGCTGCAACGGCTTCACGTTGTTTATCGTTCAAACCGTCGAGTAATAGAGATGGATCCATCATGATGAGAGCTACTGGTTATTTATACATAAAAACCGATTATAACCTAAACAACCTGGTGCTGTTTAGACAAAACTTGATAAAAAAATTGATGTTTTTTTGCCCAACACATCAATTAGTTATACCTATTTGACCCTGCAAACCCATTTACTTCAGAAATTTTTCTGAAAGTTTTTTAGCCAGTTTCCTATCTTTTAAGTTAAGCAAGTTGATAACAAAAACGCCAAAACAGGCGATTCATCTTGCCAACTTAAAGTAAAGGAAATCATTCAGAGGAATTTATTATGAAAAAGTCGAATCTAGCTGTTACTGCTGCTGTTACTGGTCTTCTAGCTCTTGGTGGCACAATGCTAACTGCAGCTCCAGCTGTCGCTGCTGAAAAAGAAAAGTGCTATGGCGTTTCTAAAGCAGGTAAAAACGACTGTGCAACAAAAAGCAGCTCATGCGCTGGTACTTCTAAAGAAGATAACCAAAAAGACGCATTCGTAGTCGTACCAAAAGGTCTTTGTGACAAGCTCGCTGGCGGTAGCACTTCTTCTTCATAATCTTTTATCGCTAGCTATTGTGAGGATGCGTTGACGCTCAACCAACGCAAAGCCAAGACGCATCCTTCTCTTCCCGCACGATTTGAAAAGGAGTTTCACGTGAAACACCACACCTTCCACGACCTTGTTGGAGTTGGATTAAGAACCCCTCACCTCGATTACTTTAGCCAAAACCAACCCGAGTTGTCTTGGTTAGAAATCCACAGTGAAAACTATTTCCAACCCAATGCAGCAGAGCGTCATCAACTACAAACGCTTCGCGAGCAATATCAAATTAGCTGCCACGGTATTGGTTTGTCGTTAGGTTCGGTGGAACGTGTTAGTCAAAAGCATCTTGCGCAACTTAAAGCACTGATTGACTCAATCGACCCAATCCTTGTTTCTGACCATTTAAGTTGGAGTGAAAACGGCGGTCACTACTTTAATGACCTGCTTCCACTTCCGTATACGGAAGAAGCGCTCAACGTGTTCACTCGTAACGTGAATGAAGTGCAGGATTATTTGCGACGCGAGATCTTGATAGAGAACCCATCTAGTTATGTGAAGTTTCAACATTCGACCATCAGCGAATGGGAGTTTCTTACCGAAGTGCAAAAGCGCACTGACTGTCGTTTATTGCTCGATTTAAACAATGTTTATGTTTCGGCGTTCAACCACGGTTTTGATTGCGACACATACCTAGATGTGATTCCAGCCGACAAAGTGGATGAGATTCACTTGGCAGGTTTTACCATCAAACAACTCGACAAAGGTGAGATATGGATTGATACCCATAGCCGCCCGGTTAGCGATGAAGTTTGGCAGTTGTTTTCACAGTGGACAAAAAAACACGGTCCACGTCATACGTTGATTGAATGGGATTTGGATATCCCCGCGCCAGAAGTCTTGCTCGAAGAAGCGCAGAAAGCATCGCAACTGCTGTTGCAAGGCACACTTCCAAGTGAACAAAGCGAACCAAGGAAGGCATCATGAATCTAGCCACCTTACAAAGCCAGTTTGCTAAAGCCCTGCACTATCAAGCGCTCGGTGAAGACTGCGATATTGCCAGTGATGAGTTTACCGCTGATGAACGCATACAAATTTACCGCAATAACTTTATCGTCAGCTTAAGCGAAGTGTTGTCCGCGACCTACCCGATGGTTGAAGCGCTGCTTGGTGAAGAATGCTTTGAACAGATAGCTCGCCAGCATGTTCTTTCTTACCCATTAAAAGAAGGAAATGTGGTGCATTATGGCGAAGGCTTTCAAGACACCATCATGCAGTTTAGTCAGGTGATCGCACAAGCACCTTACAGCCCTGAAGTCGCACGCTTCGAGTGGCATATCGACCTAGCTCGTCAAGCACAGTATGAGCAATCCAATGCAGCGGAATTAAAACCGCTTGCGTTACTTGGCGAAGTGAGTGAAGAGCAACAACCCGCTTTAGTCTTACACCTTAAAAAGGGCTGCCGCAGCTTTGACTCCAATTACGCAGTATTCGATCTATTTAGTGCGATTCAAACTGGGCAATTCGAACAACTTAATATCAACCAATTACAGCAAGGTGTCATCTCGATTCAAGCCAATGGAGAAGCCTTGTGTCACGCACTCGATGCCGATGTGTTCCAACTGCTGCAATGTTTAGAGCAGAAGCAGAGTTTGAGCGAAATACCTGAAGTTTTACTCGCTCATCTCAATCGCATCATGGCACTCGATATTGTTGACGGCTTTACATTGCAATCAATCTAAGGAGCACTCTATGACGGATACGGTTAAAAACTTAGTGAATCGGTACGACGATTTAATCAGTACCCTACAAGCTGGCTTTGTCCCTTTACTACTTCTCTTTTGTCGCTTGTGGGTAGCCTGGGTGTTCTTCAATTCAGGACTAATCAAAATCTCATCTTGGGATAGCACGCTGTACTTATTTGAGCTGGAATACCAAGTGCCAATCTTGCCATGGGAATTGGCGGCTTATTTAGGTACGGCTGCGGAGTTGGTTCTACCGGTGTTCTTGGCACTGGGATTGATTACCCGCCCGATGGCAGCAATGCTGTTTGTGTTCAACATCATCGCAGTGATCTCTTACCCACTGTTGTGGGAGAAAGGTTTTTATGACCACCAACTTTGGGGATTGATGATTCTTATCGTAATCGTATGGGGGCCAGGACCGCTGTCTTTGGACCACATCCTGAAAAAGAAAATGACAAGCTAAAAAAATCCCCGCATCATGCGGGGATTTTTTATTATTTATTCAAGTAAGCCAGTAGCTCTTCTGCTGAGATACCTTGCTGAGCGAGGTCTTTTGCCATCTGCTCGACTTGTTCATCTTTGCGTGACTCAATCACTTGCTGAAATTGGTACACGATATCACGCAAAATTGGCAGAGGTACTTGTTTAGCCGCACTACGAATACGCTCGGAGCTTTGATTACCCAGCTCATTAAGCAACTTGCCAAACATCACCTTTTCTGGTGAATCTTCCATTTGCTCTAGAATACGAGCCATTTCATACGTGGTTAACGACATTACTTTTTGAGTTCCGTTATGGTGTCAGGAAAAGTCTGAGTGACAAATATACACGCCTTACTTACATTGGAAAATACTAAATTACACTGATTTACGCTTTCGCAAAGCTCGAGTGCCAGTTCTTCCCTGCTTTTGTAAACAGAACGACCAACGCAGGTAATAGGACCCACATATGAATTGCGATCAAGGTTTGTGGATCCAGAGATAAGCGTTGCAGTGTACCCACCAACAAACCAGAGCCACTCATTTGGAACAATCCAAGCAGTGCAGCTGCCGTGCCCGCCTTATCACCAAACGGTTCTAACGCTTTCCCTGCCGCTGCACCCAGAATGAATGCAAAACCTACAGAAGACATGAAGATAGGTAACATGAAAGAAAGCGCGGTATTCTGACCATTCATCACTAGCATGATCACACCTGCGAGACCCAGAGTTGAGATCCCGGTGACCAAGGTGTTGTGAGTTCCAACGCGCTCCATAAACTTAGGCGCCAGCATACATGCCGCAATGTTTATCACCGCATTTACACCAAACCAGAAAGTGAATTCATTCATCGACAGCCCCATCCCCGTCATCAATACCGACGGTGCTGAGGTAACGTAAGCAAGAATAACCGCCATCGCCATCAAGCATAATGACGCATGGAAAACAAAAGATGGTGTGCTAAGCACTGCCCAATACCGACTAAGCTTAAACACGGCTTGCTTTTCTGTTGACGGGTTAGTCTCTTTCATCATGAAAAACATCAATGATCCAGACACCACAGCAAAACCCGCCATAAAGCTAAAGTTAGCACGCCAGTCAAATTGCTGAGTTAACCAGCTACCTAGAATTGGAGCTAAAGCCGGAATGAAACAAATCGCACCGTTAAGGTAGCTGATCATTTTGCCGCTTTTTTCCGGGCCAAAGATATCGCGAACTGTTGCAAAGGCTGCTACCGATGTCGCACACGCACCTAAGCCTTGTAGTAGTCGGGAAACCAACATCCACTCAATATTTTGAGCACTCCACGCCAATAAAGCGCTCATCGCGTAAATGGTGATACCGCCCAATGCAACAGTTCGACGTCCGAGTTTATCTGCTAGGGGACCTGCGAATAGCTGACCAACACCCATAGCAAATAAGAACCAAGTGATCGTGTCTTGTGCTAGCGCATTATCGACCTGAAAAGTGGAAGCAATAAGAGGTAAAGCAGGTAGATAAATATCAATCGCTAAAGGACTAAAAAGAACCAAAAGGGTCAATAACGCCATCTGTTTTTTACTATTAGAAAACTGGCTAGACACACAACACTCCGAATTGGATAAAGAACTTTGGGTAAAGCTTAATCATCTGATGATATGAATGGAAATGATGTATAATCATGAGCATTATTCCTCAGAGGAAATTCACTGTGAACGTCGAAAAACTGGCTCGTATCGATTTAAATCTATTGGTCTGCTTTAAAGTGCTGATTGAAGAGTTAAACGTTACTCGTGCGGCCCACCGATTGTGCTTAAGCCAATCCGCCGTAAGTAAATCACTGGCTAAACTGCGCATTCAATTTGATGACCCGCTTTTCACTCGAAACTCACATGGATTAACACCTACGCCGCGCGCATTGTTTCTTAAACCGAAACTGGATCTGTTGATAAATCAGTTAGAAGTGCTGACTCAACCCGAAGAGTTTTCTCCGCAAAGCAGTGAATACCGTTTTCAAATAGCAGCGGTAGAGAGTGTCTACCCTCTCATTCTACCCCATTTCTTACCGGCGATTTTTCAACAAGCACCTGGCGTGACAATTAGCACACACCCGTGGTCGGATAATACATTTAAAATGCTTCAACGCGGCGAACTGGATTTAGGCTTAACTGGAAAAGATATCGATATAAACGATGCCAAGCTGACTCTTCAACCACCCGATGACATTTGCGAGTTGGAAATTTATCGTGATTACCAAATGTGCATCATTCGCAAAAACCACCCTGCGCTAAAACAACCTTGGAATCTGGAAGCCTATCTCGCCCTACGCCATGTACAAGTACGTTGTGATGGCAACGACCGTTGGTTGCTAGATTATCGCCTTGCAGATATTGGCGCCGACCGCGATATTGCCGTCACCGTGCCCGACTTTAACAGTGCCGCAAGTTTATGTTCATACACCGACTTTATCTTTACTGCGCCAAGTCATTTTGTGCAACTTGCGGCCAAACAGCTTGATTTGGTCGTGCTGCCACTACCGTTAGAATTCCCACCTATGGCTTACACTTTATTCTGGCACCGAGATAGAGAAAACGACCCTGCATTAGGCTGGCTACGTACGATGATCACACAAAAAACCGATCACCTTAGATAAAAACACCGCACTCAATTTGCGCTTAGCGGCTAAAATGAGTAGCTTAACTGTCGTAGTCCTTTTTGGCTCATCTATGGCCTAGTTGTACTCCGACTCTATTGAACTGATTGCGAACCTCAATGGAATCGTAAACTGCATGAAGCAGATGGAAACAGCTCCCACACCTGAGCATGAAGGAGCGGTAATTTGAAGGAATAACACAGATGCACAACGATACCCAAAGCCGCGTGAATGCAATTCGCGAATGGCTAGCACAACATAATATTGATGCCCTACTTGTCCCTCATGAAGACGAGTACTTGGGTGAATACGTACCAGCGCACAACGAGCGTTTACATTGGCTAACTGGTTTTACTGGTTCTGCTGGTGCTGCGGTAATCACCAAAGACAAAGCCGCTATCTTTGTTGATGGTCGCTACACAGTACAAGTAACAAAGCAGGTTCCTGCTGATCTATTCGAATACCGTCACTTGATTGAAGAGCCTGCACTAGATTGGATTAAAGACCATCTTGCAAATGGCGCGTCTGTGGCAATCGACCCTCGCATGCACAACGCTGCTTGGCTAGACATGGCACAAGCAAAACTTGCTGGCGCACTTGAGCTTAAGATTCTCGATAGCAACCCAATTGATGAACTGTGGCACGACCGCCCTGCTCCTGTGGTTTCTGATGTTCGCCTAATGGCAACAGAAGCAGTTGGTCAGTCAAGTGAAAGCAAACGCCAAGAAATCGCAGAGCTCGTGAAAAAAGCCGGTGCAGACAGCGCAGTGATCACAGCGCTTGATTCTATCTGTTGGCTGCTCAACGTTCGTGGTCTAGATGTCTCACGTCTACCAGTTCTGCTTTCTCACGCGATTCTGCACTCAGACTCAAGCGTGGAATACTTCCTAGATCCTGCTCGCCTACCTGCTGAGTTTGACGCTCATGTTGGTGTCGGCGTGACGGTTCATCACCCAGAAGCATTGCAAGCACGACTAGAAAACCTAACTGGCAAGAATGTACTGGTTGACCCTGCGACAAGTAACGCGTGGTTTAAGCTGGTTCTACAAAACGCTGGCGCATCTGTGGTGAGTAAAGCTGATCCATGCCTAATGCCAAAAGCAGCAAAGAACGCAGTTGAAATCGCAGGCATGAAAGCATGTCATATCCGCGATGGCGTAGCGATGAGTAAGTTCCTTTCTTGGTTAGATGCTGAAGTCGTTGCGGGTAACCTGCATGATGAAGCGACGCTGGCAGACAAACTGGAAGCGTTCCGTAGCGAAGACCCGACACTTATGGATCTTAGCTTCGATACTATCTCGGCAGCAGGTGGCAACGCGGCGATGTGTCACTATAATCACGAGAACCAACCTGAACCTGGCAAGCTAGAACTGAACACACTTTACCTAGTGGATTCAGGCGGTCAGTACCTAGATGGCACGACAGACATTACGCGTACCATCGCGATCGGTCAGCCTTCACAAGAGATGATTAAACAATTCACTCTCGCGCTAAAAGGCCACATCGGTGTTGCACGTGCACGTTTCCCGAAAGGCACACGTGGTTACCAAATCGATACGCTAGCTCGTCAGCACCTGTGGGCGGAGGGCTACGATTACGATCACGGTACTGGTCACGGTGTCGGTCACTTCCTAAGTGTTCATGAAGGTCCGGCGAGCATTTCGAAGAAGCAAATCGACGTGCCTCTAACAGAAGGTATGGTGCTATCCAACGAGCCAGGTTACTACCGTGCGGATGCGTTTGGTATCCGTATCGAGAACCTAGAGCTTGTTGTTGAAACCCCAACTAACGGTGACTTCCCTGTTCTATCATTTGAGTCGCTAACACGCTGTCCAATCGACAAGCGCAATATCAACGTTGATATGCTAACTCGTCCAGAGCTTGCTTGGTTGAATGATTACCATCAGAAGGTATGGGATGAGATCAGCCCACTTGTTGAGGGTGATGTGAAAGAGTGGCTTCGTCAAGCAACGCTACCAGTAGCACACAGCTAGAAGCTAGAAGCTAGAAGCTAGAAGCTAGAAGCTAGAAGCTAGAAAAAAGTAGAGGGTTGATGTTTTGCATCAACCCTCTTTTTTTGCCTATGTTTCACGTGAAACATAACGATGACCAGTGGCTTTCTTTGCTACTTAACCAGAATACGCCGAGTGCCAATCTCGCCATACAGGGTCAAACCCTTTGGCTCGAATCATATCTTCCACAGAACCCGCACTTCGCTCATCACTGATCTCAAACTGCTCGAGTTCAACATCATCCATCGCATATCCACCCGGCTGAGTTTTAGATGCAGCAGACATACTGGTGATGCCTAACGGTAATGCATTGTCTCTGAACTTTGGTGATTCACGAGTCGATAATGACAACTCCACTTCTGGATTCAACAAGCGATAAGCGCAAATCAACTGCACAAGCTGCTTATCCGTCATGACTGATTTTGGTTGGAGCGCGCCCTCACAAGGACGCAAACGTGGGAAAGAAATCGAGTAACGAGTCTGCCAATACGTGCGCTCAAGATAGTCCAAGTGCGCTGCCACATAAAAACAGTCGGTACGCCACTCTTCCAACCCAATCAATGCGCCAATACCGATCTTATCGATGCCCGCTTTTGCAAGACGATCGGGTGTATCCAATCGGTATTCAAAATCCATCTTATTGCCACGCAAATGGTGCTCGGCATACGTCGAAGGATGATACGTTTCTTGATAGACCATCACCGCATCCAAACCCAATGTCTTGAGCTCAGCGTATTCGTCTTGACCAAGTGGCTGTACTTCCATTGCTAAATAGTTAAAACGTTGCTTAATCATCGGCACCATTTCGCGGAAGTATTTCATGCCCACTTTGGTTTCGTGTTCGCCAGTCACCAGCAATACGCTATCGAACTTCATGCGTTTAATGGCTTCTACTTCTGCAACCACTTCGTCCCGATTCAAGGTACGACGTTTGATTCTGTTCTCCATCGAGAAGCCACAATAAGTACAAGCATTGGCGCACAAGTTAGAAAGGTACAATGGAATATAAAGCGACATGGTATTGCCAAAACGCTTGCGAGTTGCCGAGTATGACAACTGCGCCATTTGCTCTAAGTACGCTTCAGCCGCTGGTGAAATTAGCGCTTTAAAGTCTTCCAAATCACGCTTGGGTTTATTCAATGCTCGCTCGACGTCTTTTGCCGTTTTCGCATAGATCGACATCGAAATGTCATCCCAATTAAGCTGCTTAAATTGTTCAACGAAGCTCATGTTTTCCTCGCTTATTAGCTAAATCAATCTAGGGCTAAAGCTCATCTAGGAATGACGTCAGTGGACTCGACGCAACCGCATGAGAAACCTTACCAGCAAGTCCGGCTTCATAAGCCATACGCCCCGACTCTACCGCCAACTTAAATGCCTTCGCCATCGCAACAGGATCGCTCGAAGCTGCAATCGCAGTATTAACGAGAACGGCATCCGCGCCCATTTCCATCGCACGCGCGGCATGTGAAGGAGCACCAATACCCGCATCAACAATGACAGGAACATTGGCTTGGTCGATGATGATCTCTAGGAAATCGTGAGAAACTATCCCTTTGTTGGAACCAATCGGCGCACCTAATGGCATGACCGCAGCACAGCCTACTTCTTCCAATCGTTTACACAGAACCGGGTCAGCATGACAGTAAGGAAGGACAATGAAGCCCTCACGAACCAGTTGCTCAGCGGCAGCAAGTGTCTCAATGGGATCGGGCATCAAGTACTTCGGGTCTGGATGAATTTCTAGTTTTAACCAGTTAGTACCCAACGCTTCTCTCGCCAATTTTGCTGCAAACACAGCATCTTTAGCATTCTTTGCACCTGAGGTGTTCGGCAATAAGTTCACACCCGCTTGTACTAACGGCAACAAAATATCGTCTTGTTGGTCGTTCACATCCACACGCTTCAACGCCATGGTCGCAAGTTGAGAACCCGATACTTGAATCGCTTCTGCCATTAATCGGCTGTTGGCAAACTTCCCTGTTCCCGTGAACAGTCTTGATTCGAATTGTTTATCACCAATTTTAAGCATCGACTTTAACCCCCTGCGATCGCTTGAAACAAAGAGATGCTGTCTCCCTGTGAAAGAACTGTGCTAGCCCACTCACTGCGCGGCACAACATTGTTATTAATTGCAAAAACACAGCCCATTTCAGGCAGCGCAAATTGACTAATGATTTGCTGTAGATTCGACTCACTGGCAACTTGATGTGACTGGTCATTGATGACAATAGTGATCACATCTAAGTCAGCAGCGGTCATTTGTGTTGTTTGTTGTTCTGATAACGTCATTGCTTCCAACTCTCTTAATTCTGCCCATTACTCATAAGCTAAATCTGAGCACACACTTGGCACTGTTTGTCTTTACTTATCGCCATGGTTTGCCATTGCAGCTTCAATCCATCGAACAGGTGTAACTTGGCAGTCTCGACATGAAACTTTCCCGTCGCCAGTTTTTGAATTGCCGCTATCGCTTGGTAGTTGCCAAGTGTGCCCACCACCGGACCGACGACACCGCTGTCACTGCACTTTTGAGTTTGTGGTAATTCGTCGAACGGATACAAACAGCGGTAACAGGCTTTACTCTGCGCTTCTTGTTCACTTGGTGTTTGGTAATCAAAGACAGCGAATTGCCCTTGCCAACCAATTGCTGCCGCCGAGATGAGCGGCGTATTTTGCTCGAAACAAACTTGGTTAATGAGCTGGCGCGTTGGCATGTTATCGGTGCAGTCGAGCACCACATCCGCTAGCATCACCTCAAGCTGCAGCTGTGCTTTGTCTAATCGCCTATTGAGAGCACGAACTTGGACCATAGAATTAAGTTCAGTGAGTTGCTTTACAGTCGCTTTTGTTTTCGCAACTTGGAGGTCTTGTTCACGATAAATGATCTGACGTTGTAGGTTACTGCTATCAACTTCATCGTCATCAACCACAACCAATTTACCAACACCCGCTGATGCCAAGTACAAACTCGCAGCACTTCCTAACCCACCACAACCGATGATCAGCACATGCGATTTGCTCAAACGCTCTTGTCCAATTTCGGCAATTTCAGGCAGAGCGAGTTGGCGCTGATAGCGAAGGAACTGCTTATCCGTGAGCATGCTCGCCTCTCTTGGTATCCGCCAATTCATTATTCTGTTCAGTGAACGTTAGTTGTCTTTCTTTCATCAGTTGTGCAAAGAACTCAATGACGGACTGAGGTGATTCTGCCAACGTAATAGCTCGCACAACTGCCAAACTAGAGACGCCCGTGCGCCAAACTTGGTCTGCATTAGATTGGTCAATACCACCAATCGCAACCGTCGGAAAGCCAAGCACATAGTCACTTACTTCTTTGTCTTTTGAAGTTCTGAAAGCAGCCTCTGTATTTGTATAAGGAATGCTATCAATCAGCTTTTGATACAAAGCCAAGCGCACCAAACCTTGTGGTTTCGATGGCATCTGTTTTGTGGTGGTTGGGAAAATATGCCCTAGTGCGATGTAGCTAGGATGAATTTGTACGATGCGCAGTAGTTCGTAATAACCATGCGTAGAAAGACCAAGACGAATGCCGGCTCTAGTTATCTGAGCCAAATTAGATTCTTCTATGTCTTCTTGTCCTAGGTGAACGCCATAAGCGCCATGCTTGATTGCCAACTGCCAATAGTCATTGATGAACACTTGTGCTTGATACTGACGACCTAGCTCAATTGCTCGAATGATCTGTTGTTCTAAATCGGCTTGTTGTGGGTTCTTGATTCGCAGTTGAATAGTGTTGATGCCTAATGGCAGTAGACGCTCAATCCAAGCAACATCATCAACGACTGGATAGAGCCCTAGACTTTGCTTAGTTAGAGTTGGAAAGCTAACGCTCTCACCTTGTGCAGACCAACCAACTTGAATACCTAGCCGGTTATCCTCTAGTACAGGTGTGGGGAAATCATCAAATTGGTCAGCCCACTGAGTAGATCTTCCCTCACCAAGGTTGTCATTCGACAGTGTTTCACGTGAAACATTCGCTTGTTGAGTTAGCATTCCTCGAGCAAGTGTTAACGCATCTTCGATAGGAAAATCGAGTACTGTCAGCGTTACTATCCAAGCAAGGTGATGTTCGGGATCGAACATTGCGTTGAATTTGGACTTAACGGAAAGCGCTCTCACTTCGTTGTTAATTGGGTGACGCCAGATATCAAGCTGAAGCACTTTCTCCTTTTCATCGGATACATGCGTATCAGCAATGCCAATATAAATCGCTTTCGACGGTTGCTTAGCACACGCTTCTACCGATAAAGCAGAGCGGTAATAGAGCACAAATGAACTCTCATTCTCAGAGTCATAACCATTAATAAGATCTGTCGTTATGCGTGTGGTCTGTTGGTCGCGAACAAGCTGAATAGATTGAGTTGGGCTCACACCCAACTCAATGTCTTCGATGCTAAAACCCTGTTCTTTCGCCAACAACAAACATCGCTGAACTAAACCAGTCAGTTCAATCAATGATGACGGAATAAGGATTTTGCTCATTAGTCACTTACCTCGGCATGTGCTGCTGGGTGGTATAGCTCGGAACCTGACTCTCTAAATTCTTGCGATTTCTGACGCATCCCCTCAAGAGGGTCATCCAGCATTTTGATTGAGATAGCTTGGTCCGCAGCAACTTGCTCTGTGTCTTTCGCATATTCTCGAACCTCTTGCGAGATCTTCATCGAGCAGAACTTTGGCCCGCACATCGAACAGAAGTGAGCAACTTTTCCAGACTCTTGAGGCAAGGTTTCGTCATGGAAAGCGCGCGCGGTATCTGGATCGAGTGACAAGTTGAATTGGTCTTCCCAGCGGAACTCGAAGCGAGCTTTAGAAAGCGCGTTATCACGAACTTGTGCACCAGGATGTCCCTTCGCCAAATCCGCGGCGTGCGCAGCAAGCTTGTAAGTTATCATGCCTACTTTCACGTCTTCTTTGTTTGGTAAACCAAGATGCTCTTTAGGAGTGACGTAGCAAAGCATCGCACAGCCATACCAGCCAATCATGGCAGCGCCAATACCTGAAGTAATATGGTCGTAACCTGGAGCAACGTCTGTCGTCAATGGGCCAAGGGTATAGAAAGGAGCTTCATGGCAGTGCTCTAACTGTTCTTCCATGTTCTCTTTGATCATGTGCATTGGAACATGACCAGGACCTTCGATAATCACCTGGACGTCGTATTCCCACGCTATCTTGGTTAACTCACCAAGGGTACGAAGCTCTGCAAATTGCGCTTCGTCGTTAGCATCGGCCACCGAGCCAGGACGCAGACCATCACCGAGAGAAAGTGCCACATCATACTTAGCACAGATTTCACAGATCTCTCGGAAGTGGGTATATAAGAAGCTTTCTTGGTGATGCGCTAAACACCATTTCGCGATGATAGAACCACCACGAGAGACGATGCCAGTAACGCGTTTTGCAGTCATTGGCACATAACGAAGTAGTAAACCGGCATGGATAGTAAAGTAGTCAACGCCCTGCTCTGCTTGCTCAATCAGGGTATCGCGCATCACTTCCCAGTTAAGGTTTTCCGCAACACCATTCACTTTCTCAAGCGCTTGATACATTGGTACGGTACCGATCGGAACCGGACTGTTACGTAGAATCCACTCGCGAGTTTCGTGGATGTTACGTCCAGTAGAGAGATCCATAACGGTATCTCCACCCCAACGTGTCGCCCAAACGAGCTTCTCTACTTCTTCCTCAATCGAAGAAGTGACCGATGAGTTACCGATGTTGGCGTTCACTTTGACCAAAAAGTTACGTCCAATGATCATTGGTTCGGATTCTGGGTGGTTAATATTGGAAGGGATAATAGCGCGACCTTCGGCGACTTCTTTGCGCACGAATTCGGCGGTAATATCTTTTGGTAGGTTCGCTCCGAAGCTTTGACCCGGATGCTGTTGATTCAGCACTTCATCGCGATACTTGGCACGCCCCATGTTTTCACGCAGCGCGATATATTCCATTTCTGGGGTAATAATACCTTTGCGAGCATAGTGCAATTGAGTCACACAATGGCCATCTTTGGCACGTCGAATACGTGGTAGATTTCCGTAACGAAGATCGTCTAGCGTTTCATCTTCTAAGCGCTCTTTGGTGTATACCGAGCTTACTTCATCAAGTAGCTCAGTATCGGCGCGCTCTTCAATCCACCCTTCTCTCAGCTTAGGTAAGCCGTTATAGAGGTCTATGGTGTGCTCTGGATCTGTGTATACACCCGACGTATCATAAACGCGTACTGGCTCATTAGGTTCGAATATAGGCGCTTCTTTTGTGCCTCCAATAAGGCTATCAGCGAGTGATATTTCACGCATTGGCACACGAATATCTGGACGTGAGCCTTCTACGTAGACTTTGCTTGAATTGGGGTACGGTTGTACCGAGAGTGTATCAATGAACTGTTTTGCTTCCAGTCTCGCTTGTTTGCGACTCGACATAGCATTTTTCCTTGCTTTGTTATACTAGATAAAAAGTAATTGGATAAAAATGCTTGGCGGATAGATGCGACAAGAGGTGTCAAATTAAGGCTAGTTAAAGCTTACGATATTTGCCTGTAACAACATTCGACTTTTGATAGATCAACCAGAAAGAACTCCGGTGTGAATATCTTCTCTTGTTCCCTTCGCAGATTCTAATCTGATCAGGTTCAACGGATCCCGAATTAACGGTCTCAGCCTTATGGCACTCCGACAAGTGATGTCAGTATATAAAAACGGCTTGGTGAAACCAAGCCGACCTGTTCAATTTTTAACTACTTTGCTAGCTGCGCATCAATAATTGAAAGCCTATCCACGCAGCTGAAATACTTAACACGACATTCAACAATACGTTCAACCCCATCTTAAAGAAAGCGCCCTGCTGCATAAGCAACACATTATCCATCGAGAAGGTGGAAAACGTCGTTAGTGCCCCTAAAAAACCCAAGCCAATCACTTGTCGCCAAGGTTCCGTTGCCAAAAGTTCATTATCGAAAGCTGCTATCAATAAGCCCATCATAAATGAGCCAACAACGTTAACGGTTAACGTACCATATGGAAAACCACGCCCCAATAAAATGACACAAAGTTCAGAAATTAAGTAACGAGAACATGCACCAAATGCACCACCCAATGCAATAAAACCCAAAACGGATAGTTGTCCCATAATTCCCCCAGAAAAGTTAATGGCGACATTGTAATCAAATTTACGGCAATAGTGATTATACAATCTTAGAATTCAGCAAAGTATAGCGCTTAAAACTTATCAAGATTTTAAAAGTTACAGGAGTCACTTTACTTCGATGTAACCCATCAAACCCGTCTTCATGTGTTCGATCACATGACAATGGTACATCCAACGTCCAGGGTTATCTGCAACAAATGCCGCTTTCGCACTGCCGTTATTTCCAAGCAAGACCGTATCGGTATGAAACGGTTCGTCGAGTTTTTTGCCATCTAACTCAAGAACCGTAAATGTGTGTCCATGAAGATGAATAGGATGATGATATTGGGTGACGTTCTTTAGGTTGAAGATATAGGTTTTTCCCATCTCCAATGTTGAAAGCGGCGCTGGAATATTATCTTTGCTCATTCCCTCCCAAGCCCGTTTGTTCATCAGCCAGAACTTAGGTATCGCTTTGCCCGATTTATCAGCAGGAGTGATCGCCCCCTCCCACTCAAACACATAATCGATTTGCTCTGCATTTTTCAAATCGAGAGCTGGCACAGGGTTGAGAGGTAATAAAGGCAGTTTCTGGTTGCTCGGCAAGTCAGACTCAACAACGTCAAACTCGCACAAAGGGAATGGGAAGCGTCCTTTCATTTGACGCACATAAACACGTGTTCCAGCCTTCGGAGCAATCAATCCGATATCTAACCTCATTCCCGGACCAATTTTGTGCTGAGTGAGCTTATAAGGCGCTTTAACAGGATTACCATCAATAGCAATAACCCAAGCCTCTGCACCTTCAATAGCGATCGGGTAAGTAATGGTATTATCGACATTAGCAATTCTTAATCGCGTAGTGGCATTCTGCTTCAGCGTATAAACAGGTTCATGCACACCATTGACGCTACTCCACTCTCCGGGAGTCCCCATACGAGCGCTCAAGCGCGGCACCATAAGGTTCTTCCACTGACCTAGTTTGTCTAAATGCCAATGCTTGAGGACGACTTCATGCTCTTCATCAAACTGAACCGGCTCTGCCTCTTCAACGACAATTAGCCCGACTAAGCCCATACCAAGCTGCTTAACGCTATTCATGTGGGGGTGATACCAAAATGTGCCCGCATCTGGTGGTGTAAATTCATAAACGAATGTTTCACCTGGCATGATAGGCTGCTGGCTCAAGAAAGGGACACCATCCATTTCAATAGGGATTCGCAAGCCATGCCAGTGGATTGTAGTCGGCTCTGAAAGCTTGTTAGTAAACCGAATTATAACTTTCTCGCCTTGGCGACAACGAATCACAGGCGCTGGAATCGAACCATTAAATGCGAGTACGTCTGTGTTAAACCCAGGGACCAATTCTGCAGTAGAAGGCTCTGCAGTGATATCGTATATATATTGCCCCTGCTTATTAGTGCTCCTAGATAGAGAACATGCAGGTAGAACGGCAAGCGCGGAGATTGCTAAGGATGATTGAAGAAAGCGTCGACGAGATATATCCATACATAGTTACTCATTAATCCAGATCGGTTGAGTGTAACTAAATATAAATTGTGATTCCCCTTTATTATTAAAATTTCGGGCCACTGATCATTACAGCTAACTGTAGTTTCGTTCGTTCAGTAGATTAAATGCTGCCAAAGTACAGCAGAAAGCCATACTTACGGGATAAGAGTAGAAATAAGCTGTAATAATGAGAAGAAACCAGATACAAAAAAGGCTCTGACCTAAGTCAGAGCCTGATATGTGGCAGGGGTGGAGAGATTCGAACTCCCAACACGCGGATTTGGAATCCGCTGCTCTGCCAATTGGAGCTACACCCCTATAGAATTTTCATATTCTAGATTTGACAAAACCTCGCATAAGCGAGGTTGTCGATATTAAGTGGCGGAGTGGACGGGACTCGAACCCGCGACCCCCGGCGTGACAGGCCGGTATTCTAACCAACTGAACTACCACTCCGCAGTGGTATCACTCGCTTTAATAAGCAAGTGTCCGCTTTTGTCTT
>NZ_JAKKCS010000029.1:0-18212 GCF_021728075.1 Vibrio sp. D54
GTAACGCTGAGCGGTCATCGCTGATACGTTAGTGTTTACATTCACTGCCATGGTGATTTCTCCAATTGATTTTCCGGTGTAGCGGTTTCCGACGTCTCGGAAAACCAAGTAGTTCTCTCAAAGTTACTTTTATTAACGGCGCATGCCCTGTTTTCTTTAGAGAAAATTTTAGATTTTTTTGAAAATAATTCGTTTGGAGGGGTAATCGTGACAAAGCGGATAAAAAAGCAAAAAAACTTTCATTTTTCGCTAAAGCTTCTTTTCGAATTGTCGATACAGGCAGGTTTTGCGTTAAATTCGGGCAAGGCCGTTCATCAGCCAAGCAAGGTCAATGCTAGGTTTGGCGCTTGTTTTGCTTGTGCCAGAATAGAAGTACTGACCTGTTGTAAAATCTGTTGCTTCACCATTTGCGTAGTTTCTTTGGCATAGTCAGTGTCTTGGATACGACTGTTGGAAGCGGCTAAGTTTTCGTGGATATTATCTAGATTATTGATCGCGTGATTAAAGCGGTTTTGATACGCGCCTAACTCCGCACGACTGCCATCTACCGTTTTCAAAGCATCATCTAAAATACCGACCGCCATCTGAGCGCCACCGACCGTGCTAATATCAATACTATCTACCGTTCTATTTACGGTGACATACTTGCCAAGTTCTAACTCATCAGCCAGGCCACCACTGAAGGTTGGTCCAGGGTATTTTATGGCGTCCTTGTGGGACATGAGTAACTGCAGTTGCCCCTCTTCATTAACAGACGCTTTCACTTTATCGGTTTGCCCATTAATGTAAGTCGCGAGTTCTTCTATATCATCGCCAGCTTTAGCTTCAATACGGATCTCCTGCTCTTCAAAATTGTTATCACGGTAGCTGATAACAATTTCATTATTTCCGTTTTGAACCGTCCAATCTGAACTGACTCTTTGATATGAGCTCATTGAAAAGCTACCTAAAGATTCCGGCTGCATGGTCCGCAGGCCAATTTGTACCGCTTCACCAGCCGTTGCACCGATTTGAAAAGACGATGTACCGAATGTGCCATTCAGCAATTTACGTCCGCCAAAGGAGGTCGTTTCTGCAATACGACTTAACTCATCATTTAAAGCAGAGACTTCTTCTTGCAGTGCATTGCGCTCCGCTTTGCTGTTTGAACCATTGGCTGACTGTAGCGACAAATCACGCATACGTTGCATGATATTGGTCACCTCATTCATCGCGCCTTCCGCAGTTTGCATGATGGAAATGCCGTCATTCGCGTTACGTACCGCGACATCCAAACCACGCATTTGTGATTGCAAGCGGTTGGAGATTTGCAGACCCGCAGCGTCATCCTTTGCGCTATTAATACGCTTCCCTGAAGACAAACGCTCCATGGATTGGTTCAGCATATCCGTTGCACTGGTCAAATGACGCTGTGCGACAAGTGCTGCTACATTGGTATTAACGGTGATCGCCACGAATAAAGAGTCCTAAAATTAAGGCTTTGAGTACTTATCGACCAAGTAACAGAAAAGTTTAGTGTTTTTTGAAAAGAGATTGGAATAGAAATAGAAAACAAAAGCCCTCCAATTGGAGGGCTTAAGAAATAAAGTCTGAGAACTTACTTGATGGCTAGCTCTGCGAGCATTTCTTGTGAAGGAGCGAAGAAGTACGCACCAGTTACCGCTTTTGTGAAACGAAGCATTTGGTCTGTTTTACCATCGGTCACGCCGTACATACTTTCTAGCATCACTTTAATGTTATGAAGTGTATTGCAGTAAGAAATAAACAGCAGGCCATGAGGCCCTGTTACCGTCCCGTATGGCAAGCTATGACGGACAATCTTGAGACCTTTTCCTTCTTCTTTAATATCAACGCGACCAACGTGTGATGCAGCAGGAACGTCTTCTAGCTCTATAGAGTCTGGTTTGGTACGACCAATCACTTTTTCTTGCGCTTTGACATTCAAGCGATTCCAAGCGGCAAGGTTATGTTCGAAGCGTTGAGCCATGACATAACTACCTCCAGCAAATGGGCCCTCTTTTACTAGAGCCACATCAGCGCGAGCCTCCCCTTTCGGGTTTTCTGTCCCATCAATAAAGTCTGTCATATCACGAGCATCAAGGTAACGGTACCCATATGTTTCGTCCACAATGGTGACATCTTGTGCCGTCTCTTCTAGGAACTTACGCAACACGTAAAAATGCAAGTCGTGACGAGTCGAGTGACAGTGAATCAGTACATCTACGTCTGTTGCTGGAGCAACGATGTCACCTTCGCCAAGTTGAGTAAAATCAATAAGCTCTTCTGGCGCGTCTACATTAAGGTGTTCCCAAAACGATTTTGTGAATGCGATAGAAAGCGTCAGCGCTGCACCCGGCTGGGTAATGTTTAACTCTTCCACCAACTTTGGCAGTGCTTTCAGTTTTTCTAATACGTTTTCACGGTTTTGGTTCACTTTGAGTTGAGTGTACAGTGCAAATGGCCCGGCTTCTGGCACGATCGCCGTTTGAGCTTGTGACATTGAGGTTTCCTCTATTACTTTGCCCCAGAGTGGGAAGTTATTGTTTTTAATTCTTTGAATGCTGCTGTTCATCGTGCGCCAATTGTGGCACATGAAAACAGTCTTTTACCCATCTTCCATTTAGAAGATAGATCATAAACCAAGCTAATAAGGTAATGGTAAGGGCGTTTGCCCAATTAAACACTCCATGTTCTAGGTACACATGATACATGGTCTGAGCAAGTTGAATACCGCACAAGATCAAAGTGATCTCGCGACCATAGCGAGTAATTCTGTTTACCCATCCTCTGTCGGGATGACGAAGCCCCATTAACCACATAAGAAGCAAACTTGGAATGCCCATCGCCAAACCTAAATACAACGTACTTGAATCTGGGTAAACAATAGCGAGTAGCTTACTGCCACTATCACGACTTACACCAGCCATGGCAAACACCACCCATGAACGCACAAGAAACATCCATCCCACCCATAAAATGATCGGCGCCTTTAAAAATCCATGGGCGTCATATTGGTCAAACGAATAGCGCACAACATCTTCTTCTTTATGTGATAAAAACGTCACTTTAACCTATCGTTTCAGAGTTGCAAGCCAACAAAGATGAGAACTGAAGTTCATTTCAGCACCTTACACAGGTAAACTAAACAAAGATTTACAGCGACGTTGATGAGAAACATGAAAAAAAGAACTCCTGCCACCCCTGTGCCTTCTCAAGAAACTCAAGCCGAAGCGATGAGAATTGCCAAATCCACGCAGAAACCGGGGCAAACCAAAGAGCAAACCAAGCTCATCGCTCAAGGTATCGAAAAAGGCATCGCGCAATATAAGAAACAACAAAAAGAGCGCAACCGCCAAGCCGATAAAGCGAAGAAAAAACAGCAACGTGAAAAACAACGTCAGCATGAAGAGATTATCGAACAAGACAATATCACCGACGATGCGCCAAACCATTCATCAAGCAAACTGCCTTGGACACTATTTGTCCTGAGCTGGATTGGCTTTGCTGCTTACATAGTATTGGGGAAATAGCTAATGAAACGCCTGTTACTTGGACTTTTTGTCGTGCTTCTAACGGGTTGCACGATGCCTTCTCATCTTACTCATGCTCAAAGTCAAGATGTTCATATTCGCATTGACGCGCAATTCGACCCTGAGCGATGCGAATACAAAGGCGAAGTCACTGGAAGTGAAGGCCATTGGTATAACTACATTTTCATGACTAATGACGCGATGATGCAAGGCGCGATGAACGATTTAAAAAACAATGCAGCGGCTATCGATGCGGACACCGTTTTTATGGTTTCCCCACAAGATTTTATCACTTCATTTAGCGTACTGGGTTCCGCCTACCGCTGCAATGGATGAGGCCTGAATATGAAAAAAGCCAGCAATTGCTGGCTTATGCACGAAATCCAAGACTGCTAGCGATATCTCTCTCCCGCTCTAGAACCCATTGGCTATCAAAAGGCCCCCAATCTGAAAGTTGATAATAGCCGTCATTATGACGTCGGCCATCTTGAACGAATATGAGTTCAATGCCGATCCCAGGTAACGCCTTGAGTACATCTTGAATAGTACGACGAGGCCACCCCGTTTTTTCGATCAACTTTGGCACATTCGGCCTTTCTAGGTTTTCCACCAACAAGGCCAAATATAGCCGCCTTGCAAAAACAGGACTCAATTCCATTGACACCTCCTAAAATTGTGCTGATTCATTATTTCGTTTTTGCTCAGCGAGGTGTTGCGTTTGATCAATAACTCGACTTTTCCATTTGATTTAGACGAATTTTTATTCGATTTATAGCGCATTCTTCGTAAATAAGTTATGTGACATTAGTTATCTCAATCTATCTGAAAATATTTTCCACCGCATTTTGTCAGTTTGATTGCTTCTTGATAGGATGCTTTAACAGCCCAAATCACTTAAGTGCGTCTTAACCGCGCCAGTGAAAAATAGAACAAAGAAAAAGGAAAGACTATGTCGATTACCATGTTTGGTATTCCCAACTGCGATACGATCAAAAAAGCCAAGAAATGGTTAGAAGCCGAGGATATTGCTTACGACTTCCATGACTACCGTAAGCAGGGCATTGATGCAGAAATGGTAAGTGAATTTTGTCGCGCTTTAGGTTGGGAACAGGTGCTCAATAAACGTGGCACAACCTACCGCCAATTAGCGCAAGAGCAGAAAGACACACTTAACGAGGAAAACGCCATCGCTCTTTTGGTAGAAAACCCTGCGATGATTAAACGCCCAATTTTAAAAGTGAATGATCAACTTCATATCGGTTTTAAAGCTGATCAATACGCTAGCATTTTCAACTCTTAAATAAAGGAATACTCAAGGATGACAGACAGTCCAGTATTGGCACTTGCTAAAGATCTGATCAGTAGACAGTCCGTAACGCCGGAAGACGCAGGTTGTCAGGATTTGATGATCGAGCGCTTAAAAGCACTCGGGTTTGAAATTGAAGTGATGGTATTTGAAGACACCACGAACTTCTGGGCTCGACGTGGTTCAGAAGCGCCGCTATTTGCGTTTGCTGGCCACACCGATGTGGTACCAGCTGGCAAATTGGAACACTGGAATACACATCCGTTTGAACCGACCATTATTGATGGTTACTTGCATGGCCGCGGCGCAGCTGACATGAAAGGGTCGCTAGCTGCTATGGTCGTTGCTGTCGAACGCTTTATCGCCGAAAACCCAGATCACAAAGGCTCAATTGGCTTTTTAATTACGTCAGATGAAGAAGGGCCATTTATCAACGGTACCGTTCGCGTTGTAGAAACGTTGATGGAACGTGGTGAGAACATCGACATGTGTATTGTTGGTGAACCATCCAGCACCGACGTGGTTGGCGATGTAGTGAAAAATGGACGCCGTGGATCCATCACTGGTGATTTAACGGTAAAAGGAACACAAGGTCACGTGGCCTACCCTCACCTAGCCAGCAATCCAGTGCACGAGTCTCTACTCGCGATTCATGAACTCGCGACGACAGAATGGGACAAAGGGAATGATTACTTCCCACCGACCAGTTTCCAGATCCCGAATGTATCGGCTGGCACTGGTGCGTCTAATGTTATTCCTGGCGAGTTCCATGTTCAGTTCAACCTACGTTTTAGTACTGAGCTTAACAATGACGCAATTGTTCAGCGTGTTACCGAAACATTGCACAAGCATGGGCTGGACTACGACCTAAAATGGACATTCAACGGTGACCCATTCCTGACCGATACGGGCGCACTGCTAGACGCAGTTGTAGCTGCTGTGGCCGAAGTCAATGATACGAAGCCAGCGCTACTTACAACTGGCGGTACGTCTGATGGTCGTTTTATTGCTCGAATGGGAGGCCAAGTCGTAGAGTTAGGCCCTGTTAACGCTACGATTCATAAAGTGAACGAGTGTGTGAAAGTCGACGATCTTGAAAAGTTGACGGACATGTACGAAAACACGTTGAAACACCTATTGGCGAAGTAATCAGCGAGAACACAATGACACCAGAGCAACTCACCGGAATCACTGATTCTCATCTTCAATCCACACTAGTGGGGCAAAAGGCATTTATGCTTCACCCTAAAGTAGTCAATGACTTATTGAAGATGATTAATGCCGCAACCGAAGCAGGTTTCAAAATGGAAATCGCCAGTGGTTTTCGTGACTTTAATCGCCAAAAAGCCATCTGGAACGGGAAGTTTTCTGGTGAGTTGCCAATTCTCGACATCAACTCCCGCCCTTTGAATAAAGCAGAGTTAAATGACGAAGAGAAATTGATGGCCATTTTGCGCTGGTCGGCATTGCCCGGAGGAAGTCGTCATCATTGGGGTTGTGATTTTGATGTCTATGCGCGCAATTTATTGCCTGCTGACACAAAACTCAAGTTGGAACCTTGGGAGTATCTTGAAGGCCACCAGCAGGCGTTCTACCAATGGTTAAAAGCCAACCTTGGTCGGTTCGGTTTCTTCTTTCCTTATCAGCATGATTTAGGTGGCGTTTCGATTGAGCCTTGGCACATTAGTCACCGCGCTGTCGGGCAGCAATGCCTCGAGCAGTTGACGCTTGATGTACTCAGAAGTCAGTTGATTAAACAAAATCAGACCGACAACATTGCAGGGATTGACGTCATACTGAATAATTTGGATAACGTCGTTGCCAAATTTATTCACAATATCACGCCGCCGGAGGCTCTATGATAGAAATACTAACCAATCCTTGGGTCATTATTATTGTAGTGTTGAGCGTGGTCATTGGTAATATTGCCGCACTCAAATATACCGCAAAAATGAAGTTTGGTCAGATGGATAAAAGCCGTAAGAACGATTTAGATAAGCTGAACACATTGGATAAACAGCGCTACGCTGAAGAAGATAAAAACAAAAACGAGCCTCGTTAGTAACTCACCAGCTTCATCTCGACACATTTAATCTAAACATCAAAAAAGGGACCACTAGGTCCCTTTTCTATCATTAAGTAAACACGCCGCGTTAAGCTCGCTTTGTTTACTGCTTCACTGTTGCAGCCAATACAGGCGCTAGTGATTTCAAAAACTCTTCTTCTACTGGCTTGCCAGAGGAGTCGGTGATATTGATAGACGTACGGTTGCCTAAATCACCAAGTAAGAATGTGTACTTACCAGCGGCTAACTCCACTGGTTTAACGCCGATATCGTTCCAGAATTCATCATCCGGAGACGCATATTTCGCAGTGATTGTGCCCTGAGACTGGCTACGCTCTTCAATCTTAAAGCCCATCTTAGGTAGAATATTAGGCAGACGTTGCCAAAGCATGTTGTATTGCGCACGCGCGATAATCACAGGAAGTCCGCTGCGGTCTTTACCCATTGTGATTGGGATCTGTTTAACCAACTCTTGCGCTTTACGCTGTGCTTCTTCACGCACTTCTTGATCGTAGCGAGCGGTGACCAAGTTCGTCATGAACACATTGTAGCGCTCACGGTTGGTCGCCGTTACTTCTTTCACTTGATTGCCTTCACGCCAGTCAATAAGGCTCACCTTAAAGCCGTGTCGACCATTTGCTTCAGCGCGTACGATTTCATATCGGCTGCCAATTTCTAGCTCTTCATCTGGCGAATCCCAAGTCACCCATCCTGTCTCGATGCGAGAGTCTGTTTGGCTTTCAACTGGAATCTCGTTGGCCGCGACCATGTTTTGCACCGTTTGCCAAACTTTATCTAGTTCATCTTTACGAAGTAGCCAAAGTGTCACTTCACCATCACTACTGCGGTCCAAACGTGCACCGGGAATAAGCTCTAGGACTTGTTGAGGTGGACGAATGTCGACATCTTTACCGACACCACCAGCGTAGTTACCCTGAGGGATCTCGTAGTTAGGGTAAAACTGAGGCTGTGCACCCTGTGGGACATTCCACTCACCCAAATTTGGGGAGTTCAAATACTCGAAGTCATCTTTTGCTTGACGACGTTGATTGGCACCACCTGAACAGGCAGTCAATACGAATACAGCTAATGAACTTAACACTAACTGGCTTGAAAGCTTCATCTATACTCCTAAAACACCGAGGGCGCTTTGGCCCCCAGTATGAACTTCAATCCTAGTAACTCAATCTTAATAGCTCAATCTTAATAAATATGGGCGTCTGTTAGCGCCTGCTCGACGATCGGCTGCGATTTTTCAGAAAGCGTAGTTAAAGGAAGACGCAAACCACCTTCTTCAATCAAACCAAGCTTTTGCGCTGCCCATTTTACTGGGATAGGGCTTGCTTCGATGAAAAGGTTTTTGTGTAGAGTCATCAAGCGTTGGTTAATCGCTTCTGCTTCTTCGTACTTACCTTCACTTGCCAAATGGAACATGTCTGCCATGTCTTTAGCTGCAATATTGTTCGTTACCGAGATAACACCATTGCCGCCAAGTTTCACAAAATCCAGCCCTGTCGCATCATCGCCACTTAGTAAGATAAAATCTTCGCCACAAAGTTCACGATGAATTGCAATTCGTTCCAAATCGCCCGTTGCATCTTTTAGAGCCACGATATTATCAAGCTTTGACAAGCGTGCCACTGTTTCTGGCTGCATATCAACAGCAGTACGGCCTGGTACGTTGTACAAAATTAGAGGCACATCACTCGCTTCGGCAATTGCCTTGTAATGTAGAAACAAACCCTCTTGAGTTGGTTTGTTGTAATACGGTGTCACACTCAGGAAGCCAGCAATACCAGAATCAGCCAGTAATTTGCTAAATGTTACTGCCTCATGGGTAGCATTTGCACCCGTGCCAGCAATCACAGGGATGCGACCGTCGGCAAACTCAACAGTTTTATTAACGACCTTTACATGCTCTTCAATGGTCAGTGTCGCTGACTCACCTGTTGTGCCTACTGCCACAATACCGTCTGTACCCGCTTCAACGTGGTACTCTACTAGCTTTTGCAGACCATCAAAGTCTACTTCGCCATCTGCTTTGAATGGCGTAATCAGCGCTACGATACTTCCTGAAAACATGTTTATCTCCCTCATTTAACTCTTTCTGCATGGTACTGTAATGCGATTGAAAAACACAAGAGCGTAAACTCGCTTACAAAGTACAAATGAATGAATAATTATCAGTTGTTAGAGGTCTAGCAACTTAATTGCTCTATTTGGTTTGATTAACGGCAATATTGATAATCGTGTTGGGCTTTCGAGTGACTTTAGAATCTATCAGTGATTTAGAAAATACTGAAGAGCACAAGCAAGGAAAATATACTCTTTGGTCTTGTTAGCCAAGTCAGATCTAAGTGAATAAAACGGCCAGACAATAGGCAAGCACATCATGCAAACGTTTTGTTTATCCTGTAGCCTGCATTTACTGTTTATTTCCCACCGCTCCCCTCAACATCCTCCTGCTTTTTATAGACTAAAAAAGAACTGGCTCGATATTTCTTCGCAATATCTGTGCTAACATCTCTCTATTGAAGAAAGGACAAGAAGCTCATTTATGAAGCAACATCTGGTACTTACAGCAGTTGGAACGGACCGTCCAGGCATTTGTAACCAAGTCGTACAGCTCGTTACTCAAGCTGGTTGTAACATAGTCGATAGCCGTATCGCTATCTTTGGCAGCGAATTTACGCTGATCATGCTCCTGACTGGGAACGCCAGCAGCGTGACTCGAGTTGAAACGCAATTGCCCCTGCTTGGCCAAGAACATGACCTTATTACGATCATGAAACGCACAGCGGCGCACGAACTGCTCGATAACAGCTACACCATGGAAGTGTTTATTGAGTCTGAAGACCGCCCTGGGTTAACTGAAAAATTTACTAAGTTCTTCGCTGATCAGCAGGTTGGTTTAGACTCTCTTAGCGCGCAAACCATCAGCAAGTCGAAAATTCAACTCGATTCTGACCAGTTTCATATTGCGATTACTGCATCTGTAAGCGCGGATTTTAATTTGATGCAGTTACAAGAAGACTTCGATGAACTTTGTAAGTCGCTCAACGTACAAGGTTCTCTGAATTTCATTAAAAACACACTATAAAGTAAAGGAAATCAAAATGAATACGCTGACAGCAGGCTCGCCAGCGCCAGCCTTCTCTTTGCTCGACCAAGACGGAAATACCGTTTCTCTTGAAGACTTTAAAGGCAAGAAAGTACTTTTCTACTTTTACCCTAAGGCGATGACGCCGGGTTGTACTACACAAGCAAAAGGCCTTCGTGACATAAAAGCTGAACTCGATGCACATAACGTGGTGGTACTCGGCGTAAGCATCGACCCTGTAAAGCGCCTAGGCAAGTTCATCGAGCGCGATGATTTAAACTTCACTCTGCTTTCAGATGAAGATCATGCCGTTGCAGACCAGTTCGGCGTTTGGGGCGAAAAGAAATTCATGGGCAAAGTATACGACGGTCTTCACCGCATTAGCTTTCTGATCAATGAAGAAGGCGTGATCGAACATGTGTTCAACAAGTTCAAAACCAAAGATCACCACGAAGTCGTATTAAACTACTTAAACGAAAACGCTTAAACGCTATTGTTTTTCTACAAACAAAAAGCCCAGCAAACTGCTGGGCTTTCTTTTAACCATCATACCTTTGGTAACAACTACTCTTGTTCGACAGGTTCGTTTTCTTCCGTGCTTGGTAATGCATGCCAAACGGCTTTGACTAATGTCGCTAAAGGAATGGCAAAGAACACCCCCCAAAAGCCCCAGAGCCCACCAAAGACTAATACAGCCACAATGATAGCAACTGGGTGTAAGTTTACTGCCTCGGAAAACAGAACAGGAACCAAGACGTTACCATCAAGCGCCTGGATAATACCGTAAGCAAGCAACAACCAATAAAACGGAGGCGTTAAACCCCATTGGAACAAACCAACGATAGCAACAGGTACAGTAACAGCCGCCGCACCGATATAAGGAATCAAAACCGACAGACCAACGGCTACGGCAAGCAACGCCGAGTAACGAAGATCTAAAAGGGCAAAAGTCACGTAACTCACACCGCCCACGATTAAAATCTCTAACACTTTACCGCGAATGTAATTTGATATCTGCTCGTTCATTTCATGCCAAACTTTATTCGCCAATTTACGGTTTTTCGGCAGAATACCGCTTGCGATTCGCAGCATTTCTTCTTTGTCTTTAAGCAAAAAGAAGATAAGGAGTGGCACTAAGATCAAATATACCGCTAGCGTTGCAATGCTAACTAATGAAGCAAGCGACCCTTTGACGACACTTTCACCCAGCCCCAGTGCTTGGTTTTTGGCGTTCGTCACCACGGTTTCTACTATTTCTAAATTGGCTAGTTCAGGATGGCGCTCTGGCAATGTGACAATAAACTTTTGTAGCCCGTTGTACATGTTCGGAATATCGTTAATTAGATTACCGACCTGAGTCCAAATCGTCGGAACCAAGCCAAACAACGCAATTAACATTAACCCGACAAAGACCAAGATCACGATAATAACCGACAAAGTGCGCGGCACGCCCATACGACACATTTTGACAACTGGCCATTCAAGTAGATAAGCCAAAACGATCGCGACAAGTAATGGCGCAATCAAGTGTCCAAAGAAGTAAATGGTGATAAAGCCAAACAGCAAGATCGCGACGAGACTTACTGCGTGAGGGTCAGAGAAACGTCGTTTATACCAACGACTAACCATTTCAAACATCTTATGCGGATTCCTTATTGAAGACAGTCAATGTGTAGTGCTCTGATGTAGATTGGCAATCAACCGAGTACCCTTGGGCACTAAGATAGTTCACAATGTCTCGTTTAGAGCTGTTGTCCACCACTTGAATGACAAGTTGATGATACTGCTTTGCTTCTCCTTGAAAGACCTCAGCAGCATGACGCTTTGCAAGTAACAGTGCCATAGGACAACGTTGCTCACGCAAATCAAGTAACATGGATTCCATTGTATTGCTCTGCACTTATGATAGGGTTGTATTGTAACGGCTTTTTGAGCTGGTGCTAGCACTTCTGACATGATTTAACCACATGCTGAAATAGCTCGGATGTAAAATAATTTACGAAACCAATTCATTTATTTCCGGTCTTACTGTTAGCTTATATCCTCACGGATAACCAAAACGTATGTGGCGCTGTTAATAGGCTCTCGACCTGTAACCACATGCTTATGTATTTTGGAGAACCTTTTAAACGTATGTTAAAACGCACTCGCTCGCTAGTTTGCTTATGTCTTGCTGCTGCCATCAGTTCGCCGACAACTTATGCCAATAGCATTGACTTGCCAGACATTGGCACAGCTGCTGGTGGCACGCTTTCAATAGACCAAGAGTTGATTTATGGCGACGCCTATATGCGTATGCTCAGAGCCAGTAAACCTATCGTTAATGACCCTGTCATCAATGAATATATTGACTCTCTTGGACACAAATTAGTGGCCAATGCGAATGATGTAAAAACGCCGTTCCACTTCTTTATGATTCGCGACCGTAATATCAACGCGTTCGCGTTTTTTGGTGGCTATGTAGCGCTGCATTCTGGGTTGTTTCTTCATGCTCGTTCAGAAAGTGAGCTGGCCTCTGTTGTCGCTCACGAGATAGCGCACGTCACACAACGTCATCTTGCTCGGAGTATGGAAGAACAAGCACGCCGCTCTCCGGCCACATTAGCCGCACTTGCGGGGGCACTACTGCTTTCAATTGCCTCACCCGAAGCGGGGATGGCTGCAATTACAGCAGCAACCGCGGGCAACATGCAAAGTCAAATCAACTACACTCGTGCAAACGAAAAAGAAGCGGATCGCTTTGGTATTTCGACACTAGCAAAAGCCGGTTTTGATGTTCAAGCAATGCCAAGGTTTTTTGGCCGTCTTGCTGATGAGTATCGTTATGCGAGTAAACCGCCACCAATGCTCCTGACTCACCCTCTGCCTGAAGATCGAATTACCGATAGCCGTGCGCGAGCAAGAACCTATCCTCCAATGCGTGTTGTGCCTTCAATAGACTATCATCTAGCTCGCGCGCGCATTGTGGCTCGTTACGCTGGCATTGATGGACAAGCCGCCCTGAGCTGGTTTGAGAGAACCCAAAAGAAAGCCTCTGCGGACATTACACCTGCTTTTGATTATGGTCGAGCACTCGTGCATTTAGACAATAAACGCTTATCTCAAGCGGAACCAATTTTGAAAAAGTTACTGGAACAAGACCCAAGTAACCCGTTTTACTTGGACGCTATGACGGATTTATACATCGAGAAGAAGCAGCCAGAAAAAGCAACCGAGATGCTCCGCAAAGCGTTATCTCGTAACCCTCAAAATAAAGTATTGACCATTAACTACGCCAATGCGCTACTTGAGGACAATAAAAACGATCAAGCCACGCGAGTTCTTCAAAGATACACTCATGACTATCCTGAAGATACAAATGGCTGGCACCTAATATCGAAGAGCTACCACGCGCTAGGGCGTAGCGATGAAGAATTGGCTGCTCGAGCGGAAATTTTGGCATTGCGAGCAAATTGGAATAAAGCGATTCAATATTATAGTGAAGCAAGTAAAATGGCCAAGTTGGGCAGCTTAGAGCAAGCGCGATACGATGCCCGTATCGACCAACTCATGATCCAAAGAGATCGATTCATGGCATTACAATAACGAAATGGAGAAAACCATGTCAGTCGTGATTTATCACAACCCTCGTTGCTCAAAGAGCCGTCAAACACTTGAACTACTTGAGCAAAATGGTGTTACACCGGAAGTCGTCAAATACCTAGACACACCACTTAACGTGGATGAACTAAAAGCGCTGTACGCCCAGCTTGGCTTTTCATCTGTACGTGAAATGATGCGCACTAAAGAAAGTGAATATAAAGAGCTTGGCTTAGGCGAAGACTCCGTCAGCGATGAGCAATTATTCGAAGCAATGGCGAAAAATCCAAAGTTGTTTGAACGTCCGGTAGTCGTTGCTAACGGCAAAGCAAAAATTGGTCGCCCACCAGAGCAAGTGTTGGATATTTTATAAATGGATTGCCAGATCCTTATTTTGTATTTCAGCCGTCATGGCTCGACAAAACAACTGGCAAGACAAATAGCAAGAGGAGTCGAATCGACTCCTCAATGCCAAGCAATTTTGCGTACAGTTGAAGAATTGTCACCTCACTCACACTCCCCTTCTGATCCAATTGTTACTCTAGAGGAACTGAAAACGTGCGACGGTCTAGCGTTTGGCAGTCCCGTCTGGTTTGGCAACATGGCTGCGCCTTTAAAGCACTTCTGGGATCAGACTACACCTTTATGGGTCAGTGGTGACTTAATCGATAAGCCTGCTTGTGTCTTTACCTCTTCCTCTTCGATGCATGGTGGTCAAGAAACAACGTTACAAAGCATGATGACCCCTTTATTGCATCACGGGATGATGGTTTTGGGCATTCCTTATGCCGAACCAGAGCTACACACTACGCAGTCCGGAGGCACTCCGTATGGCGCCAGCAGTGTAGGCCATGAGGCAACCCTCAGCAGTGAAGAGATTCGTCTGGCACAACAATTAGGCAAAAGGCTGGCAACTGCAGCGTTAAAACTAAAAGTCTGTTAGTAAAATCAAGGATAGTTAATCGATGTCTGACTCTTTAGACCAAACACCACTCGGTACACAGGCTAAAACCTATCGTTACCTGGCTTTATTTGGCAACTTAGCCTTATTGGCCTGGGTCGCTATTTGGCAGCTTGCGTTGTCCCCTCACCCTCACCTCAGCAGCACAACACTTGCTATTGCTTGGTGTATTCCGCTATTACTTCCGTTGCCTGGTATTTTGGCTGGTAAGCCTTACACTCATGCTTGGGCTAACTTTGTTCTTATGCTGTATTTCTTGCATGCTCTGACCATCCTTTATGTGGATGGGGGTGAACGCTGGCTTGCGGCAGTGGAACTGATACTGACTTCACTCGGTTTCGCTGGCAATATTTTGTTTGCTAGAGCGAGAGGCAAAGAGCTAGGTCTTAAGTTGAAACGCCTCTCTCAAGTAGAAAAAGAAGAAAAAGCGAAATTCAATAAATAACGCCAATTGCAGTCAATCACTGATCATTGGTTCGAATACGAATTTAGAAAACAAAAAGAGTCGCTATTGCGACTCTTTTTTATGCTTACCACATTGGTCTTTGATCCTTGCGTTTCACGCCTGGAACGCTACCAAGGAGATTACGATGCCGAGCGCCACTCGTAGATCAAGTCATACTGTTCTCGGACAGGCTCCACAATCATCGGCTGAGTTGGCTGTGTTTCGTCACTTGCTTCTGCCACAATATCTACTGGTACTTCAGGCTGCGCTTCTTTTGGCGTCGCGGCGTCTTTTGCTTCATTACTCTGAACCAATGGCTCTTCTTCTTGAGTTGAAGCTGGGGCATCAACTTCACCTAAAGGATCTTCAAAAACCATTAATTGAGAAATAGAAGAAGCTTCTTTCTCAAAAGCTTGTTGTGATGCCAAAAGGTGGATGTTGAGCGTTAACTCGTCCCCTTGAACACGCTTAATCTCTGTACCCGCAACCGAATTAAGTTGTTTTAACGCATTCTCTAAACGGAAGAAGTCCGTTGCAGAGGTTACATTAAGGACTTTCACTGCTAGCGCTTTTGAAGACTTTCCTGAAACCACAACTGCACTCTTACTTGCATAGTAGTCTGCGATGCCATCCACCATTTCTGCAATAGCATTAGCACCTGATGCAGACCCGCTACGCGGAGAACGTTGCGCTTCTACAATTCTCGTTGGCGACTGGTCGTAGAGTGTCCAACGAATTTGTTCACCTTGAGCTCGTACAACCAAAACGGCGTCAGCTGGGTAGCGCTGGCTGGCTTGACCAATTGGCTCAATAAAGCCGCCCCAAAGATCAGAGACATTAACACCGGTCACATCATCAAAATCCCCAACCGGGATAGTGATTGGTAGGCCTCTTAATTTCGCTGCGCTACGAAGTGCTGCAACATTTGAAGATTCAGAATGTTCCCACGCAATGTTACGATCGTAACCCCGTTCTTCAACCATCCAAACTAAAATATTGGCACGATTTGGCGACCAAGATGGCAATTGTGCTTGTGTTAAAAGAGAGCTGATTTGGTCGTTGTTAAACAACATTTTTAGGCTCGCTTTTCCATCAACCTGCCCATAGCTCAGTTGAGAAATGTAACGCGCACTTGAGCTGAGTGCCTTTTTAATCACTGGATTGCTTAAAGAGGATTGAGAACCGGTCGCTCGAACAATCACATCCTGCATACCTTGTTGACGAGCCAAAGACTCACCGTCGTTCTGCTCACTGTCGATAACCACTTCGGCACGATAGATATCCACCTGAGTTAATGCATATACTGGTAGGGACAACCAACCTATCAGTAAGAGAGCTAAATAGCGCATAGTTTTTATAATCCTCTGAACAAGAACCCGAATAATAAGCAACTATCAAATCTTGAGCAAGGTAAGTACTGAGTAAATTGTCTGTATTATGACCAGCTTTGTTAACTCGGGCCTCAACCAGCACTTCAGTGCTATTTTTTATAATAAACTCATTGCTTATTAAGCTATCTCAACAAGTTAGGCTGTCCATTTTTCATCTTCACGCAAGACACGTAAAAGAGGACAATTTGCAAGCAAGCAACTCTCAAAAGTGCTATTTATGGGAAAAATTCAATCGAAAGTTTGATCTATGCAACATTGCAAACGATTGCAGGATGATAGTATTCGCCGGATTTGTCTGCGTATCTTGAAAATAGGGAATTATTATGAAAAACGCGTTACAAGGCGCTCAAATGCTCTTTGTCGCTTTTGGTGCTTTGGTGCTTGTGCCGCTCCTAACTGGCCTTGATCCAAACGTAGCCCTCTTTGGTGCCGGTGTCGGTACCCTCCTCTTCCAATTAATGACTAAACGTTCTGTTCCCATCTTCCTTGCCTCTTCTTTTGCGTTTATTGCTCCTATTATGTTCGGTATCCAAACTTGGGGTATCGGTGCAACGATGGGCGGCTTGATGGCAGCTGGCTTAGTTTATGTGGCTCTAGGGGCGATGATCAAAGTGCGCGGTGTTGGATTTATCCATAAAATTCTCCCGCCTGTTGTCGTTGGCCCTGTGATCATGGTTATCGGCCTTGGCCTTGCCCCAACAGCAGTGAACATGGCAGTAGGTAAAACTGGTGATGGAGCAGCACAGCTAGTTAATGGTGATGCTGCGATCATTATCTCGGCGGTCTCACTGCTCACAACCATTGTACTTAGCGTTTTTGCAAAAGGCTTTTTGAAGCTCGTTCCTATTGTTGGTGGTATTCTTGCTGGTTACTCTGTTTCTCTATTCTACGGTGTGGTTGATTTCACTCCCGTAGAACAAGCGGCTTGGCTAGCCATGCCAAACTTCACCGCGCCAGAGTTCAATATCAACGCAATTTTGTTCATGATTCCTGTCGCTATCGCACCTGCGGTTGAGCACGTAGGTGACATGCTTGCTATCTCAAACGTTACAGGTAAAAACTACCTGAAAAAACCAGGCCTTCACCGCACAATCGCAGGTGACGGGGTGGCAACTATCGCGGCTTCGATGGTGGGTGCTCCACCAAACACCACTTACAGTGAAGTAACAGGAGCGGTAATGCTAACCAAAGCATTTAACCCTGTGATCATGACTTGGGCAGCAATCACCGCAATCGTACTTGCATTGGTAGGTAAGCTAGGTGCGGTTCTTCAAACGATTCCAGTTCCTGTCATGGGCGGCATCATGATTCTGCTGTTCGGCTCTATCGCAACGGTAGGCCTCAACACACTGATCAAGAATAACGTTGATTTACATAAGTCTCGTAATCTAGTGATTGTTGCCGTAACCCTTGTGTTTGGCATTGGTGGTATGGCTTTCGGTATTGGTGAGTTCAGTCTACAAGGTGTGAGCCTATGCGGTATCGTGGCAATTATTCTTAACCTTGTGCTACCAAACGATTTAGGTGAAAACCACGTTGTGGATAACGCACAAATGGAAGAAGAAAGCGCGAAATAGTTCGTTTGCGCCGCTTTATTAGGTGGCGTGTCTTACTCTTCTCCTCTTGTAGATACAAAAAAGGCTTGGTTTTCACCAGGCCTTTTTCTGTTCAGTCTGTTCCGTCCTAAATAAGGTTGACACTTTCCACACCCAAAATTGGAGAGTGTTATGAAATCAACAACTAAAAGAACTCAGCGCGATTACTCCCTCGCTTTTAAACTCACTGTAGTTGATGAGGTTGAAAAAGGAAGCCTCACTTACAAACAAGCCCAAGAG